>JAONGR010000041.1 GCA_028375605.1 Arcobacteraceae bacterium | reverse complement strand
CTATAGTTTTCTTCTAAAGATGTTTTGTCTTTATAATCTATAATATCACCAACTTCAATTTCGATATTCAAATCTTTTGTTCTATTTGTTATAGCTTCTTTTAAAATGTTATTTGCATTTGTTCTAATATATACAGGTAAAATTGGTAATCTATTTTTCATAGCAATTATTCTAGCTCCCTCTTTAAAAGAAGATAAAGGTGTATTATCTTTATTTCTTGTTCCTTCAGGAAATATATAAATAGAATGACCTTTTTTTACAATCTCTTTTGTATCCTTAAAAAAAGTTGACATACTTGATGAGTCTCTATCTAATAAAATAGAACCTGCATTTCTGGCAAATAAACCAAAGAAAAATGAGTTAAATAGTTCTTTTTTAGAAACCCAGTATCCATGTATGTTTGTTTCTATTAATGCCATCTCTATAATTAAAGGATCAATTATACTTCTATGATTTGAAACTAAAAGATATTGACCATCATTTGGTAATTTTTCTTTATTAATAACCTCTATATTAAAATTTAATTTTTTCCCTAGAGCTTTACAATACTCATGTCTATATCTAATTCTCTCTTCAGTAGTTTTACAATTTTTTAGTTTAAACCCATATTTATTCGTCAGATAAGTAGCATAGATTGCAATAGTAATTTGTTTAATAGTCACAGTGATCCTAGTTTTTTGCTATTATATCAAATTGCACATATAAAAAGCATTTATATTAGATACAATACAAAATGAAAAAAAATGAACTCTTAACAAAAGATATAAACACTCTCATTAAACAAATAGCAATTCCATCAAGTATAGGTATGTTTTTTAATACTATGTATAATGTTGTTGATACATTTTATGTAGGTATGATATCGACAGTGGCTATTACAGCACTATCATACAGTTTTATGGTATTTTTTATGATACTTTCAATTAGTATGGGATTATCATCAGCCATTACCGCTCATGTTGGAAATAGCTTAGGAAAACATAAACATAAACTTTCGCAAATATATGTAGCAAATGGAATTACCTTTATTGCAAGCGTATCTATATTACTTTCATTTCTTGGTTATTTATTCTTGCCTGAAATATTTACATTACTTGGGGCAAGAGATGAATCGCTAAAACTATCACTAGAATACACTAATGTAATTTTAATTGGTACAGTACCTATGCTCATAGGAATGGGGGCAAATGCTGCTTTAATTGCAAAAGGAGATACTAAAAGTTATCGAAATACACTTGTATTTGGATTTGTATTAAACCTTATACTTAATCCTTTATTTATTTATGGGTATGGTATCATTCCTACATTTGGATTTGAAGGGGTTGCTTATGCAACTGTACTCATTCAATTTCTTACATTTTTCTATATTTTATTTAAGCTGTACAAAACAGATTTATTAAGTTTTAAAATCCCAAAAATGTTTTTTCCAGATATAAGAATTTATAAACAACTATTTACACAAGCCCTTCCTATGAGCTTAAATATGTTTACTATGTCATTGGGTACAATGCTCATTATGTATTTTGTATCATTCTATGGATATAAAACTGTAGCTGCTTTTGGTATAGGGTATAGGGTAGAACAAATTATATTACTTCCTATGTTAGGTTTAAATACTGCTGTTAGTGCTATTGTAGCAAATAATTATGGTGCTAAAAATTTTGATAGAATTACAGAAGTAATTCACAAAGCATTAAAATATGGATTTATTATGGCTACTATAGGTATCGTATTTTTATTCTTTTTTGGAAAATATATTATTATGGCTTTTGATACAAATATAGAAGTGATAGAAACAGCTTATACATATGTGATGATTGAGAGTATTATCTTTTTTGCATTTATAACAATATTTATATCAAATTCTACTTTACAAGGTATTAAACAACCATTTATAATTCCTTATGTAAGTATGTATAGACAAATTATAATGCCTGTTATACTTTTATATATTGGTGTTGTTTATTTTGAATGTACTGTCACAACAGCTTGGATACTCATAGGTATTATTATATATAGTGCTGCTATTTGGATATATATTTATATGAAAAATAAATTAAAAGAGTTAAAAATAAAAATATAGTTTTACACTATATTTTATTTTAAATATATTATTGAACTAGATATGGTATAAAAAATACTAAAACTGTTAATACTGAAGCAACTATTCCTGTATAGAACTGAGATAAACCAGTTTTATCAGAATTAACTTTCATATCAGCGTAAGTTTTATTATCTCTAAAAGCAATTCCAAATCCTCTTATAGATTGGAATACTCCCATAAATATAATTAACCATGTTACCCATGTCATTTGTTCATAACTAAAAGAGATAGCATGTATTAATTGTTCAGCCGAAGTCATATATTATTCACCTGTATATAATTGTCTAGGTCTAGCTATTTTTGCTTTTGCATCTTCTTTGTACTCTAACCATTGTGCAATCCATCCAACTGTTCTACCAATAACAAACATTGGTGTAAACATAGAAGTAGGAATTTTTAATGCTGTTAAAATAACACCAGAGTAAAAATCAATATTTGGATAAAGTTTTCTAGAAACGAAATATTCATCATTTAAAGCAATATCTTCAATTTTACTAGCAATTTTCATTAATTCTGAATCAAGTTTTAATTCATCTTTTAATTGATCTTGTAAACCTCTTAAAATCTTCGCTCTTGGATCAAAGTTTTTATAAACTCTATGTCCAAATCCCATCAGTCTAAATGGGTCACTTCTATCTTTAGCTTTAGCGATGTATTTATCTACATTATCAACAGATCCAATCATTTCAAGTTGTTTAATAACTTGTTCATTAGCTCCACCATGTGCACTTCCCCATAAAGCAGAAATACCTGAACTAATAGCTACATAAGGATGCGCATTTGTAGATGCTACATTTCTTACAGTTGTAGTTGAAGCATTTTGTTCATGGTCAGCATGTAAAGAAAAAATTGCATCAAGAGCTTTTACTTCAACAGGAGAGATAGTATTTTCACCATCATTACCTATTTTCATAACACCACCTGGATATGCTCTCATCATATATAAAAAGTTTTCTGTAAAACTTCTATTTACATCTGGATAAATAAATGGAATACCCATTGAGTGTCTATAAGAGAATGCTGCAATAGTAGGCATTTTTGCAATAATTCTAGCAGCCATCTCTAAAGCTTCTTCTTCATTTTCAATTGAGATATGATCACCATAAAATACTGTAAGTGCAGCAACAGCAGAATTCATAATTGCCATTGGGTGTCCAGAAATAGGGAAAGAATCAAACAATCCTTTCATTCTTTCATGGATAAAAGATCTATGTCTTAACTCTAAATCAAAACCTTTTGCTTCTTCTGGAGTAGGTAATCTTTTCTTTAATAGTAAATAACAAACTTCAATATAAGAATGGTTTTCTACTAAGTCTTCAATATCAATACCTCTATGTCTTAATTCACCTTTATCACCATCGATAAAAGTAATTGCAGACTTTGTACTTGCAGTAGATGTATATCCTTGATCATATGTAAACATACCTGTTTGTGAATAAAAAGATGAAATATCAACTACACTTGGTCCTCTTGTACCATCTAGAATATCAAATTCATATGATGTGTCTGTTCGATTGTCTGTCATTGTAAAAGTATTTTTCATTGTAATCCTTGTGTAAATATTTGAATTTATTGCTTGTTATAAAATTGAAACTATAATAAAAAGTTATCATAGTCTAAATCTTTATTCTAAATTGTATGTTTTAGAGCTTATTTTAATCTTAAATTAAAATATTAGTTTTAATTAAATAATTCATCATTTTGCTATTAGAACCTTGTCCACTTGCCTTCTGAACTTTTTCTACTAATCTCTTTAATTGCTAGGCTAGTTCGGGTATTACCACTTGTAACATATTTATTAATAATTGTACGATTCTTAATAATCAATTTTCAATAATGGTTTATTTTTTGTTACTCTATACTCTTTATGATAACACTATTTATACATAATATAGATAAAACTATTCCAATATAACTTTTTATTATTACTAATAAATCTTTGTTTGTATAAATAATATCAACTTTTTCTGTAAAACTGACTTGAGTGACAATTAACTAAATTTACAGTATAATCGCGAAAATATAAATAGAAAATCAGAAGGAAATATAATGGGATTAGGTGTAGGTATCGTAGGACTTCCAAACATAGGTAAATCAACAACTTTTAATGCTTTAACAAAAGCACAAAATGCAGAGGCACAAAATTATCCTTTTTGTACAATTGAACCAAACAAGGCAATTGTTCCAGTTCCTGATAAAAGACTTGATGAGTTAGCTAAAATTGTAAACCCAGAAAAAATTCAACATTCAACAATTGATTTTGTTGATATTGCTGGGTTAGTTAAAGGTGCATCAAAAGGTGAAGGTTTAGGAAATCAATTTTTATCAAATATTAGAGAAGTTGAAGTTATCTTACATATGGTTAGATGTTTTGAAGATCCTAATATTGTTCATGTTGAAGGTGACATTGACCCTATTAGAGATTTAGAGATTATTGAGACTGAACTTATTTATGCTGATATTACTCAACTTGATAAAAAAACAGATAGACTTAAAAAAGAAGCAAAGTTTGATAAAAAAGCTGCTGCTAAATTAGAAATAGCAAAAGCTTTAGCTGAACATCTTGACGCTTTAAAACCTGTAAAAACATTTGAAGATAGAGACAATGAAGATTTCGAAGAACTAGATAAAGAGCTAAGGTTTTTATCTAATAAAGATGTAATCTATGGTGCAAATGTAGATGAGGATTCTTTAGTTGATGGAAATGCTTTTGTAGAAAAACTTCAATCTCATGCTGATTCAGTTGGTGCAGATTTAATTATGCTTTGTGCAAAAATCGAAGAAGAATTAGTAGGTATGGAAGACGATGAAGCGTTAGAGATGTTAAATGACCTTGGTGTTGCAGAATCTGGACTAGAAAAAATTATCCATAAAGCATTTGATAAACTAGGACTTCAGTCATATTTTACTGCTGGTAAAATAGAAGTAAGAGCTTGGACTATTCCAAAAGGATGTACAGCACCAAAAGCTGCAGGTGTTATTCATAATGACTTTGAAAAAGGATTCATTAAAGCAGAAGTTATAGCATATGATGACTTTGTATCTTTAGGTGGAGAAGCTAAAGCAAAGGAAGCTGGTAAATTAAAACTAGAAGGAAAAGACTACATCGTACAAGATGGGGATGTAATGCACTTTAGATTTAATGTTTAATTCTGTAAAGAAAAAGAGAACAGTTTCTCTTTTTTAAGAATTAAAGAGTAAGCGTTTATGCCAAGGGCATAGCGTCTCCATATAATCAATACACTTTCTTAATATTAGTTTAATCTTAAACTACTTATAATAGTATACAACTTAAAAGGGGTATACTATGGAAATAAATAGTAATGGCTACTTAAACGCCAATAACACAACTTTAGAAAACACAAATCCGTATCAAGAAGCTTCACTCCAAACAACAGAAGAAGAGCTTACAGTAGAAGAACAAATTAATAAATCTGCAGTAGAAGTATCACTCTCAATGAATGCTCAAATAATACTATTTGCTATGGATAGTCAAGATTTAGCTACAAACAATACAAGTGCTCAAAGTTCAATTTTTGATCTTCTTTCAGGAAAAGAGGTAGAAGGTGAACTTAGTCTTAAAGATATCGGCTATGAAGGTAAACCTATCACCGAACTATCAGAGGAAGAAGCATCAGAACTAATATCAGAAGAAGGATTCTTTGGTATATCTCAAACATCACAAAGAGTTGCTGATTTTGTATTTGGCTTTGCTGGTGATGATTTAGATATTTTAGAACAAGGTCGAGAAGGTATTGTAAAAGGTTTTGAAGAAGCCCAAGAGATGTGGGGTGGAGAATTACCTCAAATATCATATGATACACAAGCTAGAACTTTAGAGTTAATTGATGCAAGAATTGCAGAATTAAATGGTACATCAAATTCTAATTTAACAGAAGAAGATGTAACGATAAACTAAAAAGAAGGATTACCTTCTTTTTAATTAGATTGTTTTTTGTAAATCTACTTCTTCATGTATTTTACGACCATTATAAATATCTTCATCAAGTTCATTTTCACCTTTAGCAATAAGCACTGATGTCATAGCATCACCTGTAACATTTACTGTTGTTCTTGCCATATCTAAGATTCTATCAATTCCTGCAATAATTGCCACACCTTCGATTGGTAAACCTACAGATGTTAATACTAAAGTTAACATAATAAGTCCAGCTCCAGGAACACCTGCTGTACCAATAGAAGCTAATGTGGAAGTTAATATAATTACTAAGTATTCTTCCATTCCAAGCTCAACACCAAAGGCTTGAGCAACAAACATCGCACAAACACCTTGATACAATGCTGTTCCATCCATATTGATTGTAGCACCAAGTGGTAATACAAAACTTGCTACTGGTTTAGAAACACCTAGATTTTCTGTTGTATTTTGTGTTGTAATAGGTAATGTTCCAGAACTACTTGTACTTGTAAAAGCAACAGTTTGTGCTGTTATAATTCCTTTAAAGAACTTGATAGGATTTAATTTTCCAATAAGTGATAATCCACCTGCCATAGTGATTAAAATATGTATAACTGCAGCTAAATAAACACCAAAGATTACTTTTCCTAAACTTAATAATACATCTGCACCATACGACGCAGAAACCCATGCCATAAGTGCAAATACACCAAAGGGAGCAAATGACATTACTATTTCTGTCATTTTATACATAGCTTCAGACATAGATGTAAAAAACTTCTTAGCTGGTTTACCCTTTTCACCTGATAGGTTTATTGAAACACCTAAAATAATCGCAAAAAATATAATTTGTAATATATTTCCATTTGCAAAACTGGAAAATGGATTTTTTGTAATGATATTTAAAAAAGTATCTACTAATGATGGTGCTTCTTTTACAGCCATAGTAGAAGCTGTCTCAAGAGATACCCCAACACCTGGTTCTAAAACTATACCTACAACTAATCCAATTGTGATTGCAATGGCTGTAGTTACTAGATAAATTATAAATGTTTTGAACCCTACTCGTCTCATTTTTTTTAAATCTTCCATAGCGATTATTCCTGTTACAAGAGTAACAAAAACTAATGGCACAATCAACATTTTAATTAAATTGATAAATAATGTTCCTATTGGTTTTAATGCCTGAGCACTTTCCCCAAATATAATTCCTGTCATTAGTCCTAAAATCAATGCACCTACAATTTTTTGCCATAATGGAATCTTTTTCCAAAATTCTTTCATATCTTTCTCCTTTTGTTTCAATCATTTTAAAGATACAAAATGACATAAAAGTAATTTTTTTGTTGTTTTTATCGTGAATTTGTTGTTTTTTTAGATATTTAGCTTATATCCTATCCCTTTTACAATTATAATTGAATTTTCTGGGATTTTTTTTCGTAGTCGTTTTACTAATGCTCTAATATTTGTAAGAGATGTAGGCTCACCTTCCCAAACATAATCTTCAATCTCTTCAAAAGTAAAGATTCTCGTATTACTTTTACAAAGTAGTTCTAGAAACAATATCTCTTTTTTTGCTAGTTTAACATCTTGATTATCATTTGTCATATGTCTATTTTTAAAATCATACATAAAACCATTTGTAAAATTAATAACTGTATCCTTTGTATCACAAAGTTTTTTAACTTTTTGGATTAATTCATACATTAAAAAAGGTTTTTTCAAATAATCATCACAACCTAATTCATAAGATGCTTTAATTTTTTCTAAATCATGATTTGCACTAATAATTATTACAGGTGTGTTTTTACTATACACTCTAATTGTGTCTAAAATTGATATTCCATCAATGGAAGGAACATTAATATCCAATATAAAACAGGAATAACCATTGTTTAATACCTCCAGTGCTTCTTCACCATCGCTAAATGTATCAACTAAATAACCTTCTTTAACTAAAGACTCTTTTATAAAATTACATAAGGTTATATTATCTTCAAGAACTAAAATTTTCATTGATTAACCCCAGTTTTATTATAAAATTTGCACCATCATTTTTATTACTAACTTTAATCTCTCCAGACATTTTATCTTCAATTATTACTTTAGTCATATACAATCCAATTCCATGTCCTTTTTTCTTTGTTGTGTAATAAGGATCAAAAACCTTT
>JAONGR010000040.1 GCA_028375605.1 Arcobacteraceae bacterium | reverse complement strand
ATACTACAAAGGCTTTAGTTAAAGCAATGAAAGCGTGTGAGATCAAACCAAAAAAATTTATATCTACAAGTGCTGTTGGAATTTATAAAAATGATGCTCTATATGATGAAAAAACATCAAATTTTTCAGAAGACTTTTTAGGTACACTTTGTTCAGATTGGGAACAAGAAGCATTAAATGCAAAAGAACTAAATATAAAAGTTTCTATATTTAGATTTGGAATTGTTATGGGAAAAGGAGGAGCGTTAGGCAAAATGTTAACCCCTTTTAAATTAGGAATAGGAGGTACAATTGGGGATGGAACACAAGCATTTTCTTTTGTACATATAGAAGACTTAATAAATGCATATAATTTTGTATTAAATGATGAAAAAATAGATGGTATATTTAATATAACAGCACCCCAACCCACAACAAATTATGGACTTACTAAAGCACTTGGTAAAAGCTTACATAGACCAACAATTTTACCTATCCCCCAATTTGTACTCAACCTTATTTTAAGTGAAGGTGCAAAAGTGCTAACAGATGGGCAAAGTGCTATTCCTAATCATCTACTAGAAAGTGGTTTTTCTTTTAAATATACCAATATAGAAGATACTATAGAAAATTTAGTATAAAAACATAATATAAGAATTAAACACAACATGTTTTTAGTTCTTTTATTATATTATCCTATCTATGAACAATAATTTTATAGCTCAAATTCAAAATTTAAACCTTAATTTTAAAGGTAAAAAACTATTTAATAATCTAAATTTTAACATATTAGAAAATACAAGTATCGCATTACTTGGAAGTTCAGGAGTTGGAAAATCAACCCTACTAAGATGTATAGCTGATCTAGAAATTGAAAATATCTCAAATGGTAAAATATCATTAAAAAACGATACAAATATAGCTTGGCTTAGTCAAGAAAACTCACTTTATCCCTGGCTTAGTATTTTAGATAATGTTCAATTAGCTTATCATCTAAAAGGAAAAAAAACAAAACAAACTTTAAATAAAGCAAAAGAACTTTTAGAACAAGTGAATATGTCTGAACACCTACATAAAAAAATATATGAACTATCTGGGGGACAAAAACAAAGAGTTGCAATAGCAAGAACACTTATGCAAGATGCAAATCTAATTTTAATGGATGAACCTTTTTCTGCTTTGGATGCTATTACCAAAATACAACTGCAAGAGTTAACTTGTCATTTACTAAAAGATAAAACAGTTGTACTCGTAACACATGATCCACAAGAGGCTATAAAGCTATCAAATCATATTTATATCTTAGAAAACCAACCAGTAAGTATAAGAAAAGTTGCCACTTTAGAAGGAACTTTACCACATCAATTATCAAATGAAAAACTATGGAATCTACAAGAAGAACTCATATATCAATTAAAAGAAAAGAATATATGAAAAAATCACTAAAGGCGTTATTCCCTATTTTATTTTTATTTATTATTTGGCAAAGTGTGATTGAGTTTTTTGATTTACCACACTATATATTGCCAGAACCAAAAGATGTATTCTTTGAACTCATAAATCAACATAGCTTAATTTTAGAACACACCAAAACTACTCTTTTAGAAATAATATTAGGCATTATAATTGGTTGTATTTTTGGTTTAAGCTCAGCTTTTGCTCTTTTATACTCTAAAAGAATTGAAAGATACTTACTTCCTATACTTGTAATTTCTCAAGCAATTCCTGTATTTGCAATTGCACCACTTTTAGTTTTATGGTTTGGTTATGGAATCGCTTCAAAAATTGTTATGACAGTGATCATTATATATTTTCCTATAACAACTGCTTGTTATGATGGACTTAAAAATACACCAAAACAGTGGCTTGACCTTGCCAAGACATATAAATTATCTCCTCTTCAAACTTTATTTAAAGTACAATTTCCAGCCAGTTTACCTTCTTTGGCTTCTGGACTTAAAATAGCAGTTTGTATTGCACCTATAGGAGCAGTTATCGGTGAATGGGTTGGTTCATCAAAAGGACTCGGGTATCTCATGTTGCATGCAAATGCAAGAATGCAAATTGATTTAATGTTTGCCTCACTTTTCATACTAGTAATACTCACTTTGAGTATTTATTTTTTGACAGATTACTTGACAAAAAAATTTATTCCTTGGGCTTCTCATTTACATTAAATTGACTTAAAATTTATTTTCAGATATGATTTTGTTTTAATATATAGGGAGCTTATACATAGGCTGAGAGGAAGTTTTGAACTTCGACCTTTGAACCTGATCTAGGTAATGCTAGCGTAGGGATTTGTTTTACAAATGTATTTTTATACTTCAAATCTTTGTCTATTTTTATATATAGACAAACTCTTCTCTTTTTTATATATTTAAAAGTAAGGGAGAGATATGACTACTACAAAAAAACTAATCAGAGATTCTCAACCATATTGGGATAACTATATCAAGCATGAATTTGTACAAAAACTAGCCAGCGGAACACTAGAACTTAAAAATTTTCAACATTATTTAATGCAAGATTATATTTACTTATTTCATTATAGCCGTGCTTTTGCACTTGCTATGTATAAAAGTGATAGTTTTGAGCAAATGGATTTTTCTAGACAATCTTTAAATGCTATATTAGATGAAATAGAACTACATATAAACTATTGCAAAGAGTTTGGAATAGATGAAAAATCTATCTATGAACAAAAAGAATCACCAGCTTGCGTTGCGTACACTAGATATGTACTTGATTGTGGATTAAATGGAGATTTAACCCAACTTTATGCAGGATTAATACCTTGTTTTGTTGGTTATGCACAAGTTGCTGAATATATAACTAAAAATAATTTAAGTATAAAAAACAATCCATACCAATCTTGGATAGATATGTACTCATCAAAAGAGTATCAAGAAGCAGCAAATCAAGCAACACAATTCTTTGAAGAATTATGCAAAGACCTATCAAAAAAACAAATGAAAAAAATTCAAGATATTTTTACTACAGCAACTCGTATGGAAATATCTTTTTGGCAAATGGGCTTAGACCTATCATAAAAAAGGAAAAAATATGAAAAAAATACTATCAAAAATAACACTTAGCTTAATACTTTTAAGTTCAACTGCTTTAGCAGATAAAGAAAAAATAAGCTTACTTTTAGACTGGTTTGTAAATCCAGATCATGCCGCCATTATAATTGCACAACAAAAGGGTTTCTTTGAAAAGAACAATCTTGAAGTTGAGATTATTGAACCAGCAGATCCATCAATGCCACCTAAATTAGTAGCTGCAAAAAAAGCTGATTTAGCAGTTGATTATCAGCCACAACTTCAAATGCAAGTAAGTGAAGGATTGCCATTAGTGAGAATAGCTACACTTGTAAATTCACCACTTAATAGTTTAGTTGTATTACAAAATAGTGGTATAAATAAACTAGAAGATCTAAAAGGTAAAAAGGTAGGATATTCTGTAAGTGGATTTGAAACTGCATTATTAGATTCTATGCTAAAATCTGTAAATTTATCTACTAAAGATGTAGAACTTATAAATGTAAATTGGTCTTTATCTCCTTCTTTAATGACTAAACAAGTTGATGCCGTAATAGGTGCTTTTAGGAACTTTGAATTAAATCAATTAAAAATAGAAAAGGAAAAAGGGAAAGCATTCTTTCCTGAAAACTATGGAGTTCCTAAATATGATGAACTTATTGTTGTTGCAAATAAAGAAAATGCATCTGCTAAAAAATATATAAACTTTGTTAAATCATTACAAGAAGCAACAAAATACTTAAAAGAAAATCCTAAAAAATCATGGGATGCTTTTGTAAGCTACAAACCAAAAGAGCTAAATAATGAATTGAATCGTCTTGCATGGAGTGATACTTTGCCATATTTAGCGCAAAATCCTGCTACTTTCAATAAAGATGTTTATAAAAAAATGGCTAACTTTATGATGCAAAATAAACTAATCAAAACTTTACCTAGTTTAGAGGAATATGCTCAAGAAATATTAAAATAAGTTTTGAATAAAAGGATAAATCATGAGTAAAATAGCACAAGTACTAAGTATAGCAGGTTCAGATAGTGGTGGAGGAGCTGGAATTCAAGCAGATTTAAAAACATTTCAAGAGAGAGGTGTTTTTGGAACAACAACAATTACTGCAATTACTGCACAAAATACAACAGGTGTTTTTGATATACATCCAATACCACTAAAAACTATACAGTTACAACTAAAAGCTATTGCAGATGATTTTATGATCAAAGCTTTTAAAATTGGTATGTTAGGAAGCCCTGAACTTATAAAATGTGTATCAACAAGTATTCAAGATTACAACTTTGGATATTTTGTTTTAGATCCGGTAATGATAACAAAAGGGGGAATACCTCTTTTACAGCAAGATGCAATAAAGGCTATAAAAGATGAGCTTATTCCACTTTGTGATGTAATAACTCCAAATCTTCATGAAGCAAAAGCTTTAACAAATATTGATATAACAAATAAAAAGAGTGCAAAAGAAGCGGCCTTAATATTGCAAGAAATTGGTGCTAAAGTTGTTGTTATAAAAGCTGGGAATACAAATAATAGTAAAAAAGAAACTTCAGAGGATTGGGTATTTACACAAGATGAGGAATTTACTCTAAGTTCACCAAGATTTATAACTTCTCAAACACATGGAACTGGTTGTACTTTTAGTGCTTGTATTACTGCTGAATTAGCAAAAGGCAATAGTATGAAACAAAGTATCATTTTAGCTAAAGACTATATAACCGAAGCTATTAGTAATCCTTTAAATATTGGAACAGGTCATGGACCAACAAATCATTGGGCATACTCTTTAAAAGTAAAAAATACCTAATTTAACTATCTTTTATTAGCCCAGCTTCTTGTAAAAATGGGCTAAAAACAAAATCTAGTTTTTTGATTCTATCATAAGAGGCATAACTTAAATACAAAATATCTTTTGCACGAGTCACTGCAACATAAAATAATCGTCTCTCTTCTTCTAAACTTCCACCTTTACTCATAAGTGTACGATTGGGAAATCGACCATCCATAAGATCAACTACATATACCTCTTTAAATTCTAATCCCTTACTTGCATGAACAGATAAAAGATTTACTCCTCCACCTTCGCTCATCTCTCCACCACCTAAAATCATTGCATTGATAAAATTCTGAAGATTTGTATGCCTTGAAGAAAGTTGTTTTAAAGTTTCAACTCTACGGTGTGATTTTAGTTTGGCAGAACTTTTAATACTTTCATTTATTGTTCCATCTTTTTGTTTCGCACGATGAGTACAAAGTGTTTCAATAATTGTTTCAAAGAATTTATGCTTTTGTATATGTATAATCATATTTTTAGGATTTTGAATTCGTTTTAGCTCTTTAACAATCGTATAAAAATCATATAAAAAGATTCCGCCTTCTAAAGTCAATTTGGGATGCTTTAAAATATTATTATTTAAAAACTTCACATCCCATCCTAGGTCTTTAAATTTTGATACACTTCCCATCTCAATAAAATCATCAAATAGTCCTAATTGTACATTTGTTACTTTTCTACTTTGATATGGTTTGATAATCGAATTGTCTGGATTTAAAAGTCCATGAAATAAATTCCCATGCCCTACTCTTAAAAGTGCTTCAAAAATATCTTTTGCAATTGCTTTTCCAATATTCTTTCCATATTCTATTAAATGAATAAAAGCCATCATATCATTACTATTTACCATTAAAACTATTAAATCTAAAATAACTTTTATTTCACGAGAATCAAAAAAACTATGTCCACCTTTTCTTTTACACTCAATTCCTGCATCACGTAAATTTGCTTCTATACCATCTGCACTTGAATTATTTCTATAAATAATAGCCATATCTTCTGTTTTATTTTTAGATTTTACAATATTTTTTGCTATATATTCATACTGAATATATAACTCATCAAATTTTAAAAGTTGAGGGACATGTTCTCGTTCCGGTCGTACTACTTTAAGTGATTTTTCATAAATTCTAGGATTATTTTGAATCACTTTATTTGCTAAATCCAAGATAGGCGCAGTTGAACGATAATTCTTATCTAATGTAAATATTGTTGATCCATCATATCGAGTATGAAAAGAAGAGATAATATTTATATCACTCCCATTAAAAGCATAGATACTTTGATCATAATCTCCTACACAAAATAAACTTTTTGGTTTAAATCCATCAAGTAATTTTCCTTGTAAGGGATTGGTATCTTGATATTCATCCACTAATATTTCTACAAAATCATAAGTATTCTCTTTTTGAAGTTCTAACATATTTGTTAATAAATCATCAAAATTCACATAGCCGTATTGTTTTTTTAGTTTATTAAACTCTGCAATTACATCTTCATATATTAAAGTATATTGTTTTTGATCTTCATTTATCTTTCCCATCCAAGTTTCAAAAGTTTCATCATAACTACTATTTAGATATAAACTATACATATCATATAAATATCCACCATCATATGGTTTTACATCTGTTTGATTTACAAATACACGTTTTTCATAAACTGACTTAAATAATGTTTTTAACTCACTAGGTTGTTTTAAAGTAATAGGTTTATCAGATTTTTTCAGTAGTTTATAACTAACACTATGAAAAGTACCAGAAACAATAGCTTTTGCAGTTGTTTCATCAAAAAATTTCGCTACACGCATAATCATCTCGGCAGCTGCTTTATTTGTAAAAGTTAGCAGTAAAATTTGATCTGGTTTAATACCACTATGGAGTAGATGCCCTATTCTTCCTACTATTGTAGATGTTTTACCTGTTCCTGCACTTGCTATTGTAAGATTGTGTCCTAATATTGCAGTAGCTGAAGCATGTTGTTCATTGTTTAAATTTGAGAGGGGCATATGAAAGAAAAATCCTTGGACTTATTAGTTAAGGAATAATACTCAAAATGTTGTTAAGATATCGTAATATTTTCACAAATATACACTTATTTCGAATTAATTTTTGCTGACTATTGATTTAGTTGATAAAATGAAAAAAATCTGATACTATTTATTTATTACTATGTTATTTAGTTTTACACACAAACTACACATAGATATAATATTATTACAACAATAAAAAACAAAAGGATTTAAAATGAGTAAAAAAATAAAATTAGCAGGAATATTATTAGGTGCAGTTATATCAACTTCGACAATGGCAATTGCAGGTGAAAACGATGGTAAATGTGGTGCTGGTAAATGTGGTGGTGATATGAAAAAAACTGAAATGAAAAAAGATGGTAAATGTGGCGCTGGTAAATGTGGTGGTGACATGAAGAAAAAAGAGATGAAAAAAGATGGTAAATGTGGCGCTGGTAAATGTGGATCTAACTAAGTCATGAAGACTATCAAAGGTTGTGGTTTAGGCTTACGAACTGAGTTTTTAGATGATATTCTCTTTGATAAAAAAAGCTTCTCACCTGATTGGTGGGAAGTGACTCCTGAAAACTGGATTAATATGCCAGTTTGGTATAGAGAGAAGTTTGAAGAAATTACACAAAATACTCCAATTGTTGCACATGGGGTTTCACTCTCGTTAGGTTCAAACAAAAAACCAAAGAAAAAACATCTCAAAGAATTAAAAAATTTTTTAGATACTTATAAGATTAAATATTATTCTGAACATATTAGCTATTCATCTTACGATAATATACAGGCACATGAATTATTACCTGTACCATTAACAATGAAAATGGTTGATTTAATGAGTGATAATATTAAGTATGTAGAAGATTTTTTAGGTAGAAACATATCTATAGAAAATGCAACCTACTATCATTGTGAACCATCTAGTTTAAGTGAAAGTGATTTTATTAACGAACTACTACATAAAAGTGATGCTAAATTACTTTTAGATTTAAATAATGTCTATGTAAATAGCATCAATCACAAATATAATGCAAAGAAATTTATAAAAAGCCTCGATCTTAATCATGTCTCATATATTCATCTTGCTGGACATTATTTTGATGATACTGTTAAAATGTTGATCGATTCTCATGGTACTAAAGTCAATAACGATACTTGGGATTTATTAAAATATACTCTTGATAAAATAGATGTATCCCCTATGATAGAAAGAGACAATAATATTCCAACCTTAAAAGTAATGGAAAAAGAGTATAAAAAAATGAAAAAAATTTATGATAAAAGAGTAAGTCATGGATGAGAGAAAAATACAAAAAAACTTTATCGATCAAGTCAAAGGTAAAAAAAAG
>JAONGR010000004.1 GCA_028375605.1 Arcobacteraceae bacterium | reverse complement strand
ATCTTTTTTAAATGAAACTTTTCGGGTAAAGTCTATATCTTCTTTTAAAACACAATCAGCAAATGAATACATCATTTTTGAATCCCGATATCCTCCACTAGGCAAACAAAAAATATTTGTTGGCTCTACTTTAGGACGAAGAAGTAAATCATACTTTAAGATCTCATGTTTACCATAACCATCATCTAAAAATATAACTTTAGCACCTAACTCTTTAGCTTTTAAAATGGCATTTACTCTATCTTCTGATACGATAACAGTAGCATTTGGTAAAGATCTTGATAAAAGCATCGCTTCATCTCCACTAATAGTCACCTCTTCAAGTATTTTTCCCTTTAAAGAGATGACATACAAACCTTTCGAAATTCTACCATAACCTCTTAATACTATAGCCGCATGCTCATACTCTTGTGCTAATGCTATTGTGACAGGTGTTTTACCTGTTCCACCAATAAGTAAGTTTCCTATACTAATAACTGGTATACCAAAATATTGTGGTTTTTTTGTGGTTCGTTTAAATGTAGTAACTATACAATAGAGAAAGGTAAGAGGAAGAAATAATAAACTTATTATTCTTTGAAAAGGAGTAGGAAAGAAGAGATACTTTTCTATCCATTTTACTAAAAAGCTATTAACACTTTTTAGATCCATTGTTTCGCTATTTTTTTAATATTATTACATACATATAATACATCTTCATCACTCATTGAGGGATAAATTGGTAAAGATAATATTTGTCCATATGTTGTTAGGGCATTACCGTAAGCAGTAATTTTTAACTTATATTTCTTTTTATAATATGTCAATAAATGTAATGGAATATAATGAAGCCCAGTTGAGATACCTTGTTCTTTTAAAGCTCTTGCAAAACCATCTCTATTTTTAGTTACTTTAATTATGTATTGACTAAAAATATGCTCTTCATCAAATGTAGGTAAGGAAACATGTTTTAAATCTGCTAACTCAGTATTGTACAACGATGCGATTTCTTGTCTTCTTTCACAAAAACTATTAGTTTTATAAAATTGTGCAAGATTAAATGCAGCTTCTAATTCAGTCATATCATATTTATAACCAATATCTACAACATCATAAATATAATCAATATTACCAAATTCATCAAAACTACTATTTATAGCATGTGTTCTTAAAAGTCTCGCTCTATTCGCTAAATCTTCACTTTCTGTTACAATAAAACCACCTCTACTAATAGCTGTTTTACTATTTGAATAGTTTGTAGAAAAAATAGTCATATCAGCAGATAAAGAACCAATCATTTCATCTTTATACATCGCACCCAGTGCACTTGTAGCATCTTCGATTACAATCAATTCGTATTTTTTTGCGATAGCATAAATTTTATCCAAATCAGGAATTCCACCTGCCACAAAAGTCAACATTAAAGCTCGTAGTTTTTTAGAGTTATTTGCCTCAAGATATTCTTCAAGCTTATTGATATCAATATTGAATCCATCTGTTGCAATATCAATAAAAATAGGTTCAGCATCAAAATGTCTTACAGTTTCAGGTAAATTGACAAAAGAGTTTACACTCATTAGTACTTTATCAGCTCGCTTAAGCTCCATAGCACTTAGTGCAAGATGTAATGCACTTGTAGCATTATTTGTAGCTATTGTATATGAAGCTCCAACAAAATCACCAACCTCTTTTTCTAGTTCTTCAACTCTACTTGTTGATGACATTTCTTGGTTTAATACAGCCATTACTGCATCTTTTTCTTCTTGATTTATTGTCGATTTAAAAAAAGGTATTGTTCTTTCATTCTTAACAGTTTTTACCATCTATTTTCCTTTTATATTGAAAAGTTAATTTGTGCTATTGTTGGTAACTTTGATTTAAAAGCATTTGCTTTTACTCTGTATTCCAACATCTCTATTAATTTTTCTTCTACTCCTAGAGAAATTAAGTTTTCTTTTGTTTTTTCATTATCAATGAGTTCTTTTAAAACATCATCCATAACCTTATATGTATATCCAAGTTCCTCTTCGTCACTTTGACCTTCCCAAAGATCAGCACTAGGTTTTTTATTTATAATAGCATCAGTTATACCTAAAAATTTTGCAAAATCGAAGGCATCAGATTTGTACAATTGTCCTATTGGGTTAATTGCACATGCAGTGTCACCAAACAATGTTCCATACCCTAATAATATCTCTGATTTATTGCTAGTTCCTACAACTATTGAATTGTCTCTTGCACTTATATCGTATAATACTGACATTCTCATTCGTGCACTTAAATTCCCTATTCTAAGTGGTGTAGAGCCTTCAATATTATCAAAGTACCCTTGTACCATAGGAGCTATTTCTACTACTTCATATGGAATTTCAAATTTTTCGCATAACTCTTTTGCGTCATTTATACTTGAATCACTAGATAAATGTGATGGCATCATCACACCTGAAAAATTTTTACCGAAAGCTTCTTTACATAAAACAGATACAATAGCAGAATCTAGTCCACCACTTATACCTACTACAACTTTCTCTAAACCAATTTGAGCCACTTCTTTTTGTAAAAAAGATATCATTTGTGCCTTAATATTTTCCCAGTTCATTAGCGTCCTTTAAGTTTTAACCATTATATCAAATCTTTTATTAATCCTAATTCCATATACAAAACTAGTTTGTAATTAAATTGTAATTAACACAGACTATTTTATAATACTATATAACTTACAACGGAGCTTCAATGGAAAAAACAATAGATATAGACGGTGAACAAGTATTATTAGATGATTTAATTAAAATATTTAAAGAAAATACAAAAGAACAACAGATACAAAATAAATCTATCTCAAAACGTCAAGATGAACAAGCACTTAAGCCTTTTCAAGCAGAACTTATAAAACTACAACAATATTTAGAAAAAAATGACCAAAAAATGATTATTCTTTTTGAAGGTAGAGATGCAGCAGGAAAAGGTGGCACAATAAGAAGAGTCACTCGATATATGGATGAAAAACATTATAGAGTAGTTGCTTTAGGAAAACCAACTCAAGAGCAAAAAACACAATGGTTTTATCAAAAATATATTCAACATTTTCCAAGAGGTGGGGAGATAGTTTTATTTGATAGATCTTGGTATAACAGAGCGATGGTAGAATCTGTTTTTGATTTTTGTACAAAAAAAGAATATGAAGATTTTATGGAAAGTGTAACAGGCTTTGAAAATGATCTTACACGACAAGGTACTATCTTAGTAAAACTTTATTATAGTGTTACGAAAGAGGAGCAAGCACGAAGATTTGAGCGAAGAAAAAACGATCCATTAAGACAATGGAAACTAAGTGAAATTGATATGCAAGCACAAGAAAGATGGGACGATTTTACAAATACTAAATATAATATGATAAAACAAACACATACTCACAATGCTCCATGGACAGTTATTCGTTCAGATGTGAAACAAAAAGCACGAATAGAGTCATTAAAAGTGATTTTAAACTCTGTAGATTATGAAAATAGAGACAAATCTTTAGATTTTTCACTTGACCCTGAAATCGTTATTTCAGGTGCAAGAGAGATTGAAATTATGGATACACAAAGAACAGTCAATGGTAAATTTACAAGCTAAGAGTTTTTACTCTTAGCAAATTTTATTTATTTTGATTAATAAAGTTTATAAGACTTTGTTCATCTAAAGCACCTGATACTCGTTGTATCTCTATACCATTTTTATATATCACTAAAGTGGGAATACTTCGTATATTATATTTTGCACCTAAGTTTTGTTCAGCTTCTGTATTTACTTTTACAAATAATACTTTTAGTGGAAATTTAGAAGCAACACTTTTAAATACAGGTGCCATAGATTTACAAGGACCACACCAAGGTGCCCAAAAATCAACAAGCACTGGTATCTCACTATTTACAACTACTTCTTCAAAATTTGATTCTGTTAATTCAACTGGATTTGTTTCTAAAAGTGATTTTTTACACCCTCCACAATTAGCTTTGGCATAAGTTTCTTTTACTGGTATATTATTTACTTTTAAACAATGTGGACAAACTACTCTCATCATTATTCCTTTTATATTAAATTTGTTTATGCAACTATTTTAACATATATTATTCTAATTCTAACTGCATCAAATACATCTCTTCACCATCTAAAATATCTATATTTACACTCTCACACTTTAAACAGGCATATTCATTTTTCTTTAAAGTTGACTCTTCACCACAATCATTACATTTTATTACTACTGGTTGTATATTAATAATAAATTCTGCATCATGGCACATTGTTTGTTCTTTAAAGGTATCAAAAGCAGTTTGTAAAAGATCAGGTTCTACGCCACTCATCACACCTATTTTAACTACAACTTTTATTACTTTTGTAGCATTATTTTGTTCTGCATTTTCTTCACAACTATTTAATAATGATTGAACAATACTATATTCGTGCATTTATATTTCCTTTGTTTTTTGTATAGTAAATGTTGGTTATTAACAAATTCTTGGAAGTAGTTCACCTGTTGGCGTATCCAAAAATCTTTGTGTACCATAGGCACTATTGAGAACTACTTTTTGTAAGTGTGTATCAGTAACTTTTCCGATAATTGAAGCCATAGTGTTTGCTTCAAATGTTTTGAGTATCTCTAAAGCTTTTTGGGCATCATTTTTATCTATAGCCAATACAAAAGTACCCTCATTTGCTAAAGCACCCGGCTCAAATCCAAGCATCTCACAAATTCCATTTACCTCATCGCTTACTGGTATACTATTTTCTTCTACTTCTATACATACATTTGATTGTTTTGACCACTCATTTAAAACAGCACTTAGTCCACCTCTTGTAGCATCTCTAAGTGCAGTTATATTTATATCTGCATCTATTAGAGCTTTTACTTGTGGATATAAAGAGGTACAATCACTTTTAAGATTACTACTCATCTCTATACCTTCCCTCGCAGCAAATATTGTAGCTCCATGACATCCGATATCCCTATTAACCAATATCACATCATTAGTTGTAATACTATTAGAGCTAATTCCTTTTTTTGTAACTTCCCCTATTCCTGTAGTATTTATAAATATCTTATCTACACTGCCTTTTGGAACAACCTTTGTATCACCACTTACAACAATCGCACCATTTATTTCAAGCTCTCTTTTCATACTCTTAACTATTTTTTCTAAATCACGAGTAGCAAAACCCTCTTCAATGATAACACTACAAGTTAGATACTTAGGTTTCGCTCCCATCATGGCAAGATCATTACAAGTACCACAAACAGCTAGTTTACCTATATCAGCCCCTGCAAAAAATAAAGGACTTACTGTAAAACTATCTGTAGAAAAGGCTAATTCTCCACCTTGGATGATGGCAGCATCTTCACTTTTTTCTAAAATATCATTTTTAAAATGTTTGTAAAATACCTTTGAAATAAGTTCGTTGTTTTCTTCTCCACCATTACCATTTGCGAGTGTTATTGTTTTGTTCATCTGATTTGTCCCTATTTCTATATATTAACTATTTACTTTTCTATTTAAAGTTTTTTCTACTTTTTCTACTTTTGTTGTAAGCCTATTTTCACAATTCTTTCGTATATCAAATTTTAATGATGAGTATACTCTCTCACAGTCTTCAAGTTGCTCATACGCTAACTCTACGATACTTAATGCTTCTTTCATACTTGAGGCTTCAATTATAGTACCCATGGCAGTTAACTGATATGATACTCCACTTTTATCTATAGCATCGATTACTTTACTCACCTGTTTTGAAACAGAAGAACCTTCTCTTCCATCTGCTGAAGTTGGGAACATTGCAAACTCTAAAAGTACTGACAACATTATTTTTTTCCTTTATATTTCTCTATAAACTCTATAGCTTCATCTATATCATCTGTAATAATATATAATTTTAAATCTTCTTTACTAATGTAATCATGTTCAAGCATCACTTTAAAAAATTTTTCTAATGGTTTATAAAACTCTTTTCCGAATAATACTATAGGAAATGCTCCCGTTCTTTTTGTTTGTACTAAACATAAAGCTTCGGAGAGTTCATCTAAAGTTCCAAAACCACCAGGCATAGCTATAAAAGCAACTGAGTGTTTAATAAATGTCACTTTTCTAGTAAAAAAATATTTAAAATTTAAAGAATATTTTACATACTTATTTATTTTTTGTTCTTGTGGTAGTTTTATGTTTAAGCCTACAGATACTTTTGCACCCTTATTTCCAGCTTCCATAATACCACCGCCACCACCAGTAACTATAGCAAAACCTTTATCTGATAATTTTTGTGAAATCTCAACTGTTTTTTTATAATATCTGTTTTTTTTAGGTGTTCTAGCGCTTCCAAAAATAGAAACAGCAGATGGTAAAGTTGCAAAAACTTCATGTGCTTCTGTAAAATCACTTATAATTCTAAATATACGCCATATATCTTTTTCTTTATTATGGTTATCTAAAAAACTTTTTTCTATATCTTTCATGACTCACTCCTATATTTATATAAGTGTAGCTACTATTTCTTTAAAAGATTACCATACTTATAATATGCAGCACATGCACCCTCACTGCTCACCATACAAGAACCTATAGGAGTAGTTGGTTTACATGCCGTTCCAAATATCGTACACTCTTGTGGTTTTGCCATACCTCGTAAAATATCACCACAGATACAAAGTTTATGATCATTTATCTCTTTAGTTGGCAAAATATCTTTATAAATAATTTCAGCATCATATTCTTTATATTCATCTTTTAGTTTCAGTCCACTATTAGGAATATTTCCTATTCCTCTCCATTTAAAGATATCTACTTTCTCAAAATATTTTTCTATTAAATCTTGTGCTTTTTTATTTCCATCATAACTCACCAGCCTATCGTATTCTATTTCAAGTTCACAGCGTTTTTCTACAAATTGTTTCACTATCATAGAAATAGATTGCATCACATCAACAGGTTCAAAACCAGCTACTACAACAGGACGATTGTACTCTTTTGGAAACTCATCATATATTTTACTACCACTTATAACGCTTACATGAGAAGGACCAAGAAATGCATCTATTTTATTATTTGATTTTTCTTCTTCATTTTTGCTTTCCAATAATAGTTTCATAGCCTCAGGAACTGTCACATGATTAATATGGAAATATATATTTTCAATATTTTGTTTGATTACAGTATTTATTAATGCTGCTGTCATAGGAGTAGTTGTTTCAAATCCAATGGCAAAAAATACCACTTTTTTACTAAGATTTTCTTTTGCTATTTTGATACAATCCAAAGGAGAATATACAAATCGTACATCTGCACCATTGGCTCTTGCGTCTTGTAAGCTACCATTTGATCCAGGTACTTTTATCATATCTCCAAGAGTTACTAAAATAACATCTTCTTTCATACTTAAAACATAGGCATGATCAATTCTTTCTTTTGGCATAATACACACAGGACAACCAGGACCATGTATAAAGTTTACATTATCAGGCATTAGTTGAGGAATACCATACTTCATAATAGTATGAGTGTGTCCTCCACAAACTTCCATAATATTTATAGGGTTTTCTAATTTTTGTGCATCTTGTGCGATCATTTTGGCGTATGCTTTTATAGTATCAGCATCTCGAAAATCATCATAAAGATTTTTTAATTCTAGTTTCATTTAGGTAGCTCGATTAGGACATTCATCGTCCTCTAATATTGCCTTTTCTCTTTCTTCGGAGTCCATTATTTCGATGATTTCTTTATAGGTATCTAAAGATGCCATCGCATCTTCTTCATCTATTTTATTCATAACAAATCCAATGTGAAGTAATACATAATCACCTATTTTTACATCGCCCTCTTCCATCAAATCTAAAGCAGCATCACGAGACACTCCCATAGTATCAACAGTAGCCATATTTGTTTCTTTATCTATTTTTGTTACTTTACTTGGTATTGATAAACACATTATCTCAAGCCCATTTTGAAATCAATCCAGTTAGCAACTTTTTTTAAACTATCAACATCTTTAGTACTTACTTCTAAAATATCTACATTTGGTTTGAGTTTTCTTGCAGTTTCTTTTTCAGCTTCAATATCATAATCAAAATAAGGGAGTAAATCAGTTTTTGTAAATAAAATCAAATCAGCACATCTAAACATCACAGGATATTTAGCTATTTTATCTTCACCTTCAGGAATACTAACGAGCACAATATTTAAATGGCTTCCTACATCGTAAGAAGCTGGACATACTAAATTTCCTACATTTTCTACAAAACATACATCAGCTTGCTCTAAATCCATATGATGTAAAGCTTTATGAACCATAAAAGCATCAAGATGACAAGCAGATCCTGTTTGTATTTGATGAGCATCAATCCCTTTTGCTTTTAATCTATCAGCATCTCGTGAAGTTTCTAAATCACCTTCAACAACAGAAAATTTAAAATCTGCCACATCACTTAAATGCTCCAAAAGTGTTGTTTTTCCACTTCCTGGACTAGACATAAGATTTATAGATAAGACATTATTACTATTAAAATGTTTTCTATTATGATCTGCTTCATGATCATTTTTATCTAATATCTTGGTAATTATATCTATCGTTTTTTTATCATTTAACTGAGGATTATCGTGTAGATGCTGGTGGGCATCTTGATGTTCACTACTTGTTCCATGTTCACTAGAGTGTGATTCTTCTCGACCTCTTATACTACATCCGCAATCTGTACACATATTATTTCCTTTTTTTATACTTTTAATCTTATGTTACCCAAGTAACATATTTGAACCAACTACTACAGATACTACTCCAGCTGTTGCAAATATTCTTTTTAAATTTTGTTTACTATTTAAAAGGTTTTTATTTATATACAAAATCACTGAACCAAACCCTACAAAAATTATCATCACACCAAGGGAAAAAGCAAGTACCATAGTCAAATCTACAGCTTGCCCTTCGATAAAACCTAGAGTCACTAACATACCACGAACCCCTCCAATACCCATTAATGCACCAATTGTAAAGGCTGATTTTGTGTCATTATTTGAGTGATTATGTTCATCTCCAAACCAAATATGAATATGTTCTTTTCCATTATGAATATGTTTTTTTAATTGAATTTTATCAGTAAATACCATATATAAAAGATATATTCCCATCCCTAAAATCACAACAGAAGATATAATATCCCCATATCCTAAAGTAGTTTCACTGATATTATATTTTTCTAATAATAAAGCAAAAACAAAAAGTGTCAGTCCATGTCCAAGTGCAAATAAAATTGTGATCATCATTGTTTTTCTTTTATTTTTTCCTATAGAAAAATCTGCAATTGCTGTTAAATGATCTGGTCCAAAGGCATGTAATATTCCATACCAAAAAATAAGTAAAAGTCCTAGTTGTTCCATAATTTCCTCTTAAAAGTGAATAGTTATTCATAAGTGTATGTATCTAACATAAAATTAAGATAAAGCGAAGCATTTCTTATATAGTTTTGGGACTATTTATGTTAAAATATTTTATGAATTGCCCTTATTGTCACTATCATATCATATATACTTTGAACACAACACAAAAAAAGTGTGCAAAATGTTTACATAAATTTAGCGAAAAAAAGATTTTATTTGAAAAAAAAATCATTAATCTATTTTGTGAAAACATAACAGTAAATCAATGTGCAAAAAACCACAGCCTCAACTATGTAACGGTAAAAAAACGATATGATAAATATAGAAAACTCATAGCTTCTTATTTAGAAGAACAATATCACAACAAACAAGTCATAGAATATGATGAATATATCTATCTAGAACAGAGCAAAAAACAGATAAAACAAAATATATTTGATGCAGTAAATTTTATGACATTTAATTATGAAGATAAAGTATATAATTTACTTATGCCAAATCTTCATAAATATAAAAATCAGTTTTTAGATGATGCAATCGAGGAGAGTTATTTTAAAAAGTTTTCAACCTTTATGTTGATGAACAAAATATCAAAAATAGAAAAGAAAGAAAATATCATCGCTAGTTTTTGGATATATTTTGAAGAATCAATTGTAAAATATAAAGGGATAAATAACGAAAATTTCTTTTATTATCTTAAAGAAATTGAATTTAAATTTAATTATTCACTAAAAGAGCAAGAAAATATTTTAAATACTCTTGTAAAATAAATAAAAAATAGCTAAAATAATTTAAATTTATGAAAATAGTTTAATATAATTAAAAAGGACACACATGAAAAAAAGAGTTTTAGTTACTGGTGGAACAAAAGGAATAGGTCTAGAGGTTGCAAAAATGATGCTTGACTTGGATTATCAAGTGATAGTTGCAGGAAGAAATTTCTCAAATTTTCCATTAAAAGATAACACTGATGTAGAAATGATAGAAGTTGATTTATCAAATCTTGAAGCCCTACCAACATTTATTTCTAAAGTTGGGGATATCGATGTACTTATAAATAATGCAGGATATATGCAACCAAAATATAAATATGACAATTATCCAGAAGAAGAAAAAGAAAAACTGATGAATGTTGACTTACACACACCAGTAGAATTAATGAATGCTTTTTCAGTATCAATGAAAAAGAAAAAATATGGACGTATAGTGAATACTGCCTCTATTGCTGGTCAAATTGGACATCCTGATGTTTGGTATGGTATCGCAAAAGCAGGACTAATAAATGCTACAAAAAGTTATGCTAAATGTTTAGGAGCAGATGGAATTGTAGTAAACTGTGTTGCACCAAGTGCAGCTGAGACTGATATGCAAAAAGATAATGATGAAGCTAGAAAAAAAGCTTTTAAAGCAGCAGTAGTAACAAATAGATTTGCAGAACCAGAAGAAATTGCTAAACCTATAGTATGGTTAGCTACAGAGTGTCCTGAATATATCAATGGTATCACAATAGATATCAATAATACTTCTTACGCAAGATAAAGAAGTCTCCTAGCAAGAGTTTATAAGCTACATTATAAACTCTTTTTATAACATTTCCTTCTAAAATATTTCAAAAAACTTGACAAATAATCTACAATTTTGTTACTATTCTATCAACAAACCAACTAGTTGGTTTTTAACTCAAAAGGATATATAATGACAGAACTAAAAAAACAATTGGTTGAATTTCAAGAAGAATTTCAAAAGAATGTACCAGAAGATATCGGACAAATAATTCATGAAGCAATTGAAGGTTTAAAAAAAAGTGGTATTTCACAAAACGCACTAAAAATAGGAGATAAGATTACAGACTTTAAACTTACCAATGCTGATAAAAAAGAATGTACCATTGATCAAGAATTAGAAAATAATGATTTTATTGTACTTAACTTTTATAGAGGAGGATGGTGTCCATATTGTAATCTTGAATTAAAAGCCTTACTAGATATAAATAAAGAATTAAAAGATTTAAAAACTTCACTTATAGCAATCTCACCTCAAACACCTGATGAATCTTTGAGTACACAAGAAAAATTAAATTTAGATTTTAAAATTCTCAGTGATAAAGGAAATATCGTAGCAAAAAGCTTTGGACTTACCTATGCACTACCTGAAGATATATATCTTTTATTAAAACAAATGGGTATGGATATCGAAAAATACAATGCCGATGATTCTCATGTTTTACCAGTTCCTGGAACATTTATCATTAATAAACAAAAAGAGATAATATATGCTTATGTAAATGAAGATTATAGAAATAGAGAAGAACCTCAAACTATATTGGATATAATTAAAGAAAATTCATAAGAGAGAAGATGAGTACTGTTAAAGAAAGATTAATTGATGCAACATTTGAAGAGGTACACAAAAAAGGTTGTAACGCTGCTTCATTAGCAGATATTTTACATCGCGCTGAAGTTAAAAAAGGTGCGATGTATCACTACTATCCATCTAAAAATGTGATGATATTAGAGATGATAGAATTAAAACTTATAGAAAAGATAGATACCACATGGAAAGATATTTCTGATACTACAAAAGATGAAATCGATACCATCATAGCACTACTTACAGATAATGAACTATGGGATTTTGAATGTGGATGTCCATTAGGAAATCTTTTACAAGAATCATTAGAAAAAGAATTTAGCGACTCTTTATATAGTATTTTAAATCATTGGAAAATGTTACTTATTAAATCTCTAGAAAGTGCTAAGAAAAAAAATCTAATTCAAGAACAAACAGATATAGAACAATGTGCTACATTTATAATAGCTTCTTTTGAAGGGGCTTTACTTATTACTAAAAAATCTCAAGATAATATAGAATTTGAAAAGTGCATGAAACAACTAAGTAACTATCTTAATTTCTTACGTGTATAACTTTATAAAAATTTATAAGTAGTGAAATTAAAGAGTACTTTATAGAGTATCTCTTTTTTTTGTAACTCTCCAAAGTTTCTGCTATCTATGCTATCAGGATTTTCACCTTGAACAAAATAGCCCTTTGAGTTTATCTCTTTAACTTTTTTTATCATAACAACATTATTTTTCTTAAAAACAACGATATCATTTACTTTTATTGTACTAAAAGAAAAAAGTTTAGAACAAAGAACCACTTCACCCTCTTTTAATAAAGGGAAAAGTGAATAGCCTTCAACTCTAAAAAGTTTGAACATTATACAGGGATAACGATCTCTTCATTTGGAGCATAATTTGCTTTTACTTTTTTTGTTTCTACTTCTTTTAAAGACCAGAAAATTGCTGCAAATTCATTAACAGCATCAAGTAATTCTACAGCTTTAGCTCTTGATACATGTTGTCTATTTGCACCAGCTAATGCCATGATATTATGTACTAAAGCATGAATATTAGGAAACTTCTCTACCATTGGTGGTTTTACAAAATCTCCCCAAATGATTCTAATCTCATGTTTTACTTTTTCAGCTTCTGTTTCTTTTACAGCTACATGTCTAGAGATAGTATTGATATAAGCTAAACTATCATTTTTTTCTAAACCTTCCATTAAATCAACCATTCTTATAACACTAAGTGCTGCGATTTGAGCTGCGATTGGATCATAAATACCACACGGTACATCACAATGAGCTTTTGCTATTTCTATATTAAACATAATTATCCTTTTGTTTTTTAATTTTTAGTTTTTTTTCTTTTATTAGAGACTTCGCACAATTACCTACCACATCCATCCATCTGTCATCTGCACCATTGTCAAGTAAGTATTTTATGATATCTACTTTTTCGTATAAAACAGCATAGATTAATGGAGTTGACTCCAAACTATCTTTTGTTTCAATATCCATACCATTTTCTACAAGATATTTTACTAATGGTAAATTGTTTTTATATACAGCATAATGAAATAGATGTAAATCATATTTTGAAGATACTATTAAATCACTATTTAAAGATAGTAAAATTTTAGTTGCATCAAAATTATCAAAATATACAGACCAAAAAAGAGCATTTCTACTTTTTGCATCTCTTATATTTATATTTACACCATATTCTAAAAATCCTCTAATCTTATGATTTAAGTTCAATGAAATAGATTCAAATAAAATACACCACCCTATTTCATTTTGAATATTTATATTTGCACCATTAAACAATAACTGATTAAATGTATCCTCATTGTTGATATTTTCAATGAGTAACTGAGATAATTCTACGCTTTGACTTGTAGTAATATTACTACACATTTTGTACTCCTAATAAAAAGATAAGAAAGTTTAACATAGAAAACTTAAAATTATATTGATAATTAATATCAATTAGTATATAATTTGTTAATTTAATATAGGAAAACACATGGAACAATTTAGTTTACTTTTAATTTTTTGGTATGGAATACTTCATGCCTTTGCACCAGACCATCTTACTGCAATAGCAGATTTTTCAATCGGGAAAAACAGATACAAAACAGTACTCATCACAACACTATTTGCTTTTGGTCATGGTATCTCACTATTAGTTTTTGCAAAAATTCTACAAAACTTTGATATCTCACCCGATATTTTAGCCTATGGAGATATCATCTCAGCAAGTGTTATTTTAGGTATGGGGATTTATTTACTTTTTTTAGTTGCTACAAAAAGAATTAATATCAAAAAACATCAACATAATGGAAAAGAACATATTCACATCTTTTTTGGAAAAGAACATGATCACAAAAAAACAGATGTAGCCTCTGCTTTTACGATAAGTGTACTCATGGGTATAGGAGGAGTTAGAGGTATGCTTGTAACTCTTGGAGCTATTGAAAACTCAGCTGTAGATATCTCTATGGTATTTGCTTTTACATTTGGTGTAAGTATTATTTTTCTAGGATTTGGAGCAGTGATACTTTATATCAATAAAAACATATTAAATTCACAAAGAAACATCACAAAAATATTTACAGGTGTAGGTACAATATCTGTAGCTGTAGGTCTAAATATGCTTTTAGGGTAAGTTCTATTTACTCTTTTATCAATATTTTACTATAATCACATATAATTAAAATATGGAGTAAGATATGACTGGAAGAGTTTTAGGATATGATTCTACTGATAACACAGGTGTAATATCAGTAGACAATGGTACACGATATAAGTTTACAAAAGAAGACTGGAAAGAAACAACTCAACCTAAAAAAGAGTTATTGGTTGATTTTGAGGTAAGTGTTGAAAACACAGCAAAAGATATTTATATCGTTGCTGATACTTTAGTAGAAAACACAAATACTCTTTTAGGACTTATAGCAGTTGGGATTACATTCTTCTTTGGATTTATCGGTACTTTTATATCTAGACTTTTTATCGCAAAAGAACCTTTAGGAAATACTATATTTCCTACTATTATCCACTTTATCATTACTGTTTCTGTTGTAATTCCTTTAATTGGATGGCTAATATATTTTATCGGTACGTGTTATTATATGTATAAAAACTATATGCTCATAACTGCACCAGAATACAATCCATATAAATAAAGGCAACACTATATGAATATAACCACCAACTTTATCGAACTCATTACAAATAACGACACTTTAAATAAAACACAATGTAAGATTTTAAATATCGATTTTCCTACGGATGCAAACTGGCAAGAACTACTACAAAATAAAGAGATATCTGAACATGATGTAAATAAACTCATTTTACTAAAAGGTATCGTTGCTGTAAAATCTCAAGAGCAAATAGATAAAAACTACATGGAAATAATAGAGTTTAAAAAAAATAAAACTGTTACAAAAGAAACACCACAAACACAAAAAACAGCATCTGTTTCATCTACTTCAAACAACCAAAACAATACAAATGTAAGTATCTATTGTGATGGAGCATGTTCTGGAAATCCTGGGAAATCTGGAAGTGGTTTAGCTGTCTATAAAAATGCAGAAAAACCAGTTTTATACTATGGAAACTACGAAAAACATGGCACAAATAACACAGCAGAACTAAAAGCTCTTTATAAAGCACTTCTTTTAGCTGATGAGATTAAAACAGAAGAAAAAGTGATGATACTTTCAGATTCAAAATATAGTATAGACTGTATCTCTACTTGGGCATATTCTTGGAAAAGAAACGGCTGGACTAAAAAATTTGGAGAGATCAAAAATCTAGAGCTGATTAAAAATACACACAATCTTTATGAACAAATCAAAAACAATATCATCATCAAACATGTAAAAGGTCACTCTGGAGTAGAAGGAAACGAACTAGCCGATCGTATGGCACTTCATGCTATAAAAGCACAAAATGATGAGTTTGAAGTGTATTCATACACAAGTATAGATTCTGTTTTATAAACAAACTTTAAATAGCCCTACTCTGGCTGTTTTAAGCTCCAAAAAATAGCTTGTCTATTATCTTAGATTTGGGTATAATAATACTCTACAAAAGGAAATAACTATTATGAAAAGAACTATTGCCAATAGCAACAAACATTTTTCAACAAACGATAAAAAGAAAAATATGATTGTAAATTCTGTACACAGTTCAGCGAAAGTTGAAGGTTCAAAAACTACGAAAAAAGAACTACACGAACACTACAAACTTATCAATTCATAAACTCATCTTCTATTTTTGATTTTAGTAACTCTTTCATAGGTTCATAATCACACTGATAGCCTTGATGTACTTTTTCTATATAATTATCACTCTCTTTTAAATTTAACCCAATCATCGGAAAACCATTTTTTGCTAATATTATATCACCTATTAAACGGCTCATTCTGCCATTGCCTTCTCTAAAAGGATGAATAAATAGAAAGTCACTCATAAGCTGAGATAAATCAGTCGCAATATCATCTATATCTTCATACTCTTTAGCGGTCATCTTTTGTAAAAGTTTGTCAAAATCAGGTAGAGCTCGTAAAAAATCTAGTCGCCACTCCCAAGCATCGATATTATTGCCTTTACTCATACTCACAGTTCGCAACTCTCCAGCAAAAGGATAAATAGTATCAAACACCATATGATGCCATTTTAAGATCATATCAAATCCAAAGGTTTCCGATATATCAAAATTTTCTACGAGATGACTATAGACTTCTAAAAGTTTCAAATCCTCTTTTTTAGTGATATATTCTTCATCCGTGGATTTGAGATAGTTTAAACAAACACCACTTTTGCTAGTGATTTTTTGTATGTCGTTTGATTCCCAATCTATCCAAGGATTTTCTATTATAGTGTCTTTTTCTAAAGAGTCTATCTCTTCACTGTTAGTATCCAAGATAGTTTTAGGAGGTTTTGTTTGCTCAAAATATTTATGGTCAGTTTCGTACCAATATATATACTTATTTTTTTGTGATTCTTTAAAGGCATATAATAAATATTTTGTTTTATTCATAAGTTCTCTTTTCTAGACAAAAATTTTTTGTTTTTTATCTATTTATTCTACTGTAAAAGTTTATATATGTCTATTATGATTTTAATCTTATTTTAAACGATTAATATCATCTTCTAGTTCTTTTAGATTTTGATATTTTTGATGTTCTTTTCTTTCCTCTTTAAATTTTTGGTATTCTAATTCACTTTTTTCTTTTGCTATTTGATGACTGATTTTTCCTGCATTATTTAAAAGTTCTCTTCCATTCATAGAAAGTATTGTATCAAGTCTACTTATCCAATCTTTCATATACATTGAGTTTTGTATTTGCCCAGATACGAAACTTTGTACCAGTAGATGAACGAACTCTAAAACCTAAAGCTATTATCATATCAAGATTGTAATGTAACACATTATAGTTTTTATCATCACTCGCAGTTATCCGGTAATTCCGGATAACTGTATTCTCCTCTAACTCTTCTTCTTTAAAAATATTTTGAATGTGTTCATTGATAGTTTTTACACTCTTCCCAAAAACAATGGCAAGTTGTTTTTGACTAAGCCAAATAGATTCATTTTCAAATTTTACATCTACTTTAATATTTCCTGATTCATTTTGATAGATTAAGATATTTTGATTTTCCATTTATTTTCTAACTCACACCATCTATAAATATCTCGATAAAATCATTTATTTTATTTTTGAGTCTTTCAACGATTGTTTTTCTTTCACGATAAGATGGTTTCTTTTCTAGTAGATTTATTATCTCTGTACTTCTTGGAGCATCTTTTTTATAAAGATAAGTTTCTATAAGTTTAGTAAATCCTTCTTTATTTAGACTCTCATTCTCACATAATGTGTCAGATGCTTTTTGTTTTTCTTTATCCCAGTAAAAAACGAACTCTTGACCAATATTATCATCTTCACCAAGACTCATTAGGTTTTCATCTATAAATCTTTCTATAAGTTCTTTTTTACTTCTTAGTTTTGACTCCCCAAGCATCATTTTTATAACAGCTTCTTTTTGTTTATGATAATCTTCTTTTTTACCATTTCGCATTTTTGCTAAAAGTTCTAAAATATACGCTACATTTATTTCATCTTTATGTAAAAGTTCGAGTTCAAAATCTACCTCATCTAAAATAGATTCTTTTTCACTATCTTGGTTTCTTTTTACTTTATCTTTTAAATCGAGATATTTACCGATATAGTCCTCAAACTCTTGTTCTTCCATTCCTAAATCTTCCCATGAAAAGTCAGAAAAATTGGACATTGTATTTTTTAGTCGCAGTATCTCTCTAAATGCTTTGATAAATTTGAGTTCTTCTTTTTCATCTTGAAGAGTATCTACACTTGAAACTGTTGGAGTTATATCTTTTAATACCCCTAAGGCATCTTTAAATGTTACAAGATATTCTTCATAGGTATCCAAAAATACATCTTGCATTTTTACTGTTTCATTTGCATCTTCATCATTAAAAAGTGCTATTGCTTCATCTGTTTTAGACTTTAAATTTCTAAAACAGACTATATTCCCTTGTGATTTTTGCTCTGTATCTATTCTATTTGTTCTTGAAAAAGCTTGTATAAGTCCATGGTATTGTAAGTTTTTATCTACATAAAAAGTATTGAGTTTTTTACTATCAAATCCAGTTAAAAACATATTTACAACGATAAGTATATCTACCTTTTTCTCTTTTACTTTTTTTGCTATATCATTATAATATGTATAATAACTTTGAGTATCTTTTAAAGAGTGATTTGTTTCAAACTGCATATTAAAATCTTCGATAAAAGATTCTAATTTTGACTTGTAAGTATAGTTTATTTGAGATTCATTGATTTCAAGTTTTTCCTCAGGGATTACTCCATCGTTTTCTTCTTTTGTTTCTTCATTTTGTCCATACGAAAAAATTGTCGCAATATTTAAGTTATGTTCTTGATTTTCTTTTTTATGTTTAAATAGTTCATAGTACTTTATAGCACCCTCTACACTACTCACACAAAACATCGCTGTAAAATTTCTTTGATGTGTTTTTCGTCCATGTACACCTATGATATAGTTTGTAATCTTTTCTATTCTATCATCTGATTCCATGAGTTCTTTTTTATCTAAACTAGATACATCAATATCTACTTTTGTTTTAGAGTTTTCTTTTTGAGTATATTTACCGATATATTCAACAGAAAACTTCAATACATTTTCGTCTTTTATAGCATCTTTAATCACATAAGTATGGAGTCTCTTACCAAACAAATCTTTTGTTGTTCTTTTTCCTTTAGAGTTTGTGACTGCATTTTCTTCAAAGATAGGAGTTCCTGTAAATCCAAACATTTGATTGTTTTGAAAAAAATCTTTTATTTTATCATGAGTTTCGCCAAACTGGCTTCGGTGGCACTCATCAAAAATAAATACTACCTTTTCTTTTTGTAGGTTTTGTATCTGTTCTTTAAACTTCTCTTTTGATATTGCATTGTTAAGTTTTTGGATAGTTGTAACGATGAGTTTTGTCTCTTCAGTATTTGAATTTAACTGCTTGATTAACATCTTCGTATTTTCAGTACTATCCACGCTTCCTTTTTTAAAACTGTTAAACTCTATAGCCGTTTGATAATCCAAATCTTTTCTATCAACTACAAAAAGTACTTTTTTTACCTCTGGGTTTTCTTTTATGATTTGCGAAGTTTTAAATGATGTAAGTGTTTTACCACTTCCAGTAGTATGCTAGATATACCCACCATCTACTGAATCATTTACTTGACTAACAATATTTTCAACTGCATAGTACTGATAAGGTCTTAAAATCATAAGGTTTTTATTGGTTTCATTTATAACTATATATTGACCTATCATAGTAGATAAATGACAAGGGTCTAAAAACTCTTTTGTAAAATCTTTTAAATCAGAAATAGAATTGTTCTTTTCATCTGTCCAAAAAAATGTTTGTTTAAATGTTTGGTCTGGATCATTTGCAAAATACTTTGTATTTACACTATTACTTATGACAAATAACTGCACATATTGAAAAAGTCCATGACTAGCCCAAAAACTATCTTTTTGGTATCTGTTGATTTGTTGAAAAGCTTCTTTAAGTGCTACACCACTTCTTTTGAGTTCAATCTGTACTAGTGGTAAACCATTTATCAAAATAGTTACATCGTATCTATTTGTATAGTTTCCTTCTATTGTGACTTGGTTAGTTACTTGGTATTCATTTTCACACCATTTGTCCATATTAAAAAATCGTATTCTTTTTGTAGTACCATCATCTCTTTTTAGAGCAAACCAGTCTCTTAAAATTTGTGCTCTTTTTACTATACCACCATCGTTTAGATGATTTAACACTTTTTTAAACTCATCTTTAGATAATGATATATTATTATGTCTTTCTAGTTGAGCTTTTAAATTTATGAGTAAATCATCTTCATTTTTAATAGGTACATACTTATATCCTAAACCATCGAGTTGTTTGATAAATTTATTTTCTAGTTCGTTTTCTAATTCTTTAGCCATATTTACTCTTTTTTATTTTTATACAAACATCTGTTACAATAGTGCTTTTTTAAACTCTTTTGTTTGTTCTAATTGTTTTTGAATTTGTTCTATTTTTTCATCAATTGAAGATAAAAAGTTTGCTATTTTTGTTTGTTCCTCTATGCAAGGGAGAGGTACATTTATAAAATTAATATCTGATTGACTTAAGCTTGCTTGATTTGTAACTTTAGCTAAAGCTAATTTTTGTTTTAAATAATTTTGTGTATTTGAATAATAAACAAAATATAATTCATTTACATTATGTTTAAATCTAATACAAAACATATTCGATTCAAATGTAATTAATTCATTATCAGATATAGAATTGATTACAATTGCTTTTCCTACACCAGATGGTTTAATTGACACACGGTTAATTATTACATCATTTAGTAAAAGTAACTTTATTTTTTTATTTTTTGATATTCTTTCTAATTTTTGAGTATTTAATGTTAAATTAGAAGAAAATAAATCATTTAACTGAACTATTTTAATATGACCATTAATTTTAAATTCTTCTTTTAATATTGTTTCTCCATTATTGATTTTTTCTCGAATTAAATGTTTTAACTTCTTCTCTTCCCAATCACAAAACTCACTACCTTCATCAGCCTCGCCCTGAGCTTGTGAAGAAATCCCCTTGGGGGAAAATCTAATCTCCTGAGAAAATATCTTTTGCATCACACCTTTTTTATATGTAGTAAGTAGCTTTTCTTTTTTTGTGAGTTGCTCTATTTTGGTATCAACTTGAGTTAAAAATGAAGCTATTTTTTCTTATTCTTTTTTTTGTGGTAAATAGATTAATGACTTTCTAATATCTTGTAATTGTAAATCCATAATAGTTGATTGATTTACTTTTTGCATAATATGTTTATTAAATCGTTTTGTTTTAAATATTTGTAATATAAATTGATGGTTATATAATTTCTCATCCACTCTAATTACTGATATATTCTGAGTAATAGCAATTGGAAAATCAACATCAACATACGCACTTAAGCCAATTGTTCCAGTTTTTGTTAAAAATATATCACCTTTATAGGCTTTGGCTTTTGAGGATAAAATATTATAGGAGTTTTCAGAAATCTTTGGTGCCATATCATAATTTATTTTACCACCTTTTAATTCTCTCGCAGATATTAACGGTATACCACTTTTTATATATTCAGGTCTAACTGTTAACCCATAAGATATTAGTTCTGAAATACTTTTTAAAGTTTTTTCTTCCCAATCTTCACTAAACTCTTTAAATCTAAGTGTTGGTATATTACTCATATTTTCAACCTTGACAAGTCACAAGTATTATTATATAATACACTTACAATTTCCTTCGGGACTGCCCTCTTGTTTTGCAAGAGGGATAAAATACTACAAATCAAACAAATTTCCTAATTTTTCTTTTATATTTTTAAAATCATCTTGATTTATCATACCTAGTTTTTGATTTGCTCTTTTTATATCAAATACCTTTGCTTGAACCAAAAGAGCAGAACTTTTTTGACTTTCTGTAAACGCAAATGTATAAAAATAACTACCTTCTCTGATCGTACTAGAAAGAGGTATACCAAAAAAGAGTTGTTTATTTAGTTTTTTGATTATTAAAACAGGTCTTGCAAACTCTTTACCTTTTCCATTTTGTTCAAAGCCAACATTTTCACCTATACTTATCCAATATATATCTCGCTCTTTGAATTTTATAATTTCTTTTCTTTGGTCAATCTGTTTTTTAACTTCATTCCATTCATTAAATTTTTTCATCAGATCAGCCTAAAATGGTGTAGCTATATTTAGCTCGTCACAAAAACTTTTTATACTTTTATCTGTACTTTTCATATCTTTTTCTAAAGCTTTTAGTTCACTAGAAACTTCATCTATATCTATGATCTCTTCCTCTTCAAAAGTATCTACATATCGTGGGATGTTTAAGTTATAGTCGTTTTCTTTTATCTCTTCTAACGGTGCTTTATAAGAATACTTTTCTATCTCTTTTCTATTCTTATAAGTATCTATGATATTTTTTATATCTTTATCTCTTAGTTTATTTTGAGTTTTTACCTTTTCATAGTTTTCTTCGCCACTTGCATCTATAAAAAGTATATCATTTGGATTTTCTCTACATTTTTTAAGTACCAAAATACATGTAGGTATAGAAGTACCAAAAAAGATATTTGCAGGTAGTCCGATGACTGCATCGATATAGTTTCTATCTTCTATCATATATTTTCGTATATGCCCCTCTGCTGCTCCTCTAAAAAGAACACCGTGAGGAAGTACAACCGACATAGTTCCATTATCTTTTAGATGATGTATCATGTGTTGCACAAAAGCAAAGTCTGCTTTTGTTTTAGGTGCTAGTTTACTATAGTGAGAAAATCTATCATCACTTAAAAACAATTCTCTTGCTGACCAATGAGCAGAAAAAGGAGGACTTGCAACTATAGCCTCAAACTGCATCTCTTTATGTTGAGGATATTCTAAAGTATCTTCATTTTTTATATCAAAATCACGATAATGGACACCATGAAGTATCATATTCATACGAGCAAGATTGTAAGTAGTTCTTGTGAGTTCTTGCCCATAAAATTTAGGATGCTGATCTTTTGGTAAAGCTTTTGCAACTCTAAGTAAAAGTGAGCCAGACCCACAAGTAGGGTCATAAATAGTACTTATACTTTTTCTTTTACTTGTCACTATTTTTGCTAAAAGTGTAGAAACCTCTTGAGGAGTATAAAACTCCCCTGCTGTTTTTCCTGCTCCACTTGCAAATTTTGCTATTAGGTACTCATACGCATCACCCAAAATATCTGAATTTGTATCGTGTAGTTTAAAATCTATTTCGTCAAGTTTTGCTAGAACTTTTGAGATAAGTTCATTTTTTTGTTTCTCATTTTTACCAAGTTTTGAAGAACTAAGGTCTAAATCTTCAAAAAGATTTTCATAGTCATCTTGTGAATCTGTACCCATAGTAGAAGACTCTATATTTTTTAAAATAGCTTCTAAATCATCCAAGATAAAATTTGATTCTTCTTTTGATTCGTTGTTACCTTTTTTTGCAATATATGAAAAAAGTTCATTTGGTTTTAAAAAATATCCAAGTTCTTCTATAGTATCTTTTTGTAAATCATTAAGTAACTCTTCATAATCTTCTATAGACTCATCTATATCAGCAAAATTAAAATCATCTGCACTTAAAAGCTGACTATTGATAAAAAGCTCTATTTTTTCAGAAAGATACTTATAAAAAATAAAGCCTAAAATATAATCCTTATAGTCATCAGCCGTCATCTTCCCTCGAAGGATATTGGCTATAGCCCAAAGTTTTTCTTCTAATATTCTTTTTTGTTCATCACTCAATATAAAGTCCTGTTATTATTTATATATTTATAATAGCGAAGTATTGGTTAGGTGTGTGTTAGAAAAAGAAGAAGATAAAATATACAAAATGAATTAACTATTTTCAGTACTAAAAAAATCACATATCTCTACATCAAGTATTTTGGCAATAGTTTGGAGTTGAACAATATTAAAGTGTCTTTTATTTGTATATATTTCGGCAGAACTAATAAGACTAGGTGATTTGTGACCCATCTCTATAGACAATGCCAATTGACTTAAATTGGCTTTTTTTCTAAGTCTTGCGACATTTGCACCAATTAATTTATGCAATGATTCTGCGGTTAAATTATTTATTTTTTTATTCATATTTCACCCCACAATAGTAATGTGTAAGTATAGTTATGTAATAATCGTTATTCAAACTACAATAGTAGTGTGTATATGTATAATTTTACTAGTTTCATTGATGTATTATCTCAAAATAAAGGATTAGTTATTAAAAATAAGCTTAAAGACCTGAAACAAAGAATAGAAGATAATTATAATCAATTAGATCAGGGATATAAAGATAATAGTCATTTAGAACATCAAGTACTTCAAATCATAAATTTACTCTTATCTGCAAATACTACAGATGATAAAATCAAAATATATTTAGGTAACATATCTAATGCCCTAGAGATAGTAGAAGAAAAACTATCAAGAATAGAAAACAAAAAATAGAATAGTACACAGCATCAAAATATTTTTTCTAATACTAGTTATTTCTTAAGCTTTTTGTATATATCAAAAGTACTAAATAAAATCAATTTGTTTTAAAATATTTTAATGTAAAATTCGAAGTTTTCTTTAAAACAAAAAATAATAAAAGATAAAAATGACACAAATAGAAATAATACAAAACGAACTCGAACCACTCAGACAAGAGCTTATCTCTCACGACTTATACAAAAATATAAATAGTATTCCAAATATCCAAATATTTATGAAAATGCATATCTTTGCAGTTTGGGATTTTATGTCTTTAGTTAAAAGTTTACAAAATTCATTAAGCTGTACATCGATACCTTGGACTCCAAACAAAAACACAAACTCTACTCGACTCATCAATGATATCGTACTATGTGAAGAGAGTGATTTTAATGCCCAAGGTGTTGCTATGAGTCACTTTGAGATGTATAGAGAAGCTATGAATCAAATAGGTGCCAATACTTCTCAAATCGATTCTTTTATATCACATCTTCAAGAAGGTAATGACTATCAAACTTCTCTTGACTTTGTTAAGGTAAATGAAGAGATCAAAAAGTTTTTGGACTTTACTTTTGAAGTGATACACTCCAAAAAAGTTCATCTTGTAGCTTCTGTTTTTACTTTTGGACGAGAAAACCTTATCCCTGATATGTTTGTAGAAATAGTGAGAAAATTTAATGCACAACCAAATAAAGACCTATCAAAATTAGTTTATTATTTAGATAGACACATAGATATTGATGGTGAAGAGCATGGACCTATGGCTTTAGAGATGATAAATGATTTATGTGCAAATGACCAAGATAAATGGGATGAAGCAAAAGAGGTGTGTAAAGAAGCTTTAAAAAGAAGAATCAAACTTTGGGATAGTATAAACGAAGCAATATTAAATCAAAGATAAACTACAGGTCTATATCCCTAGTTTATCTTTTTTATATCGTAAAACTTTACCCTTATCATCAGCTATATAAACATATCCATTGTTATCAAAACAGATACCCTCTTGTGCTGATTTTGGTAATTTTATTTTTTTAACTGTTTTGTTATTTTGAATGTCATATTTTATGAGTAGGTTTTTTTTATCACTTGTCATATACAAATATCCATCGTGAAAAGTTAGTCCTGCTATGTCTATATATCCATGATTAAAAACCTCTTTGATTTTGGCTTTTTTCTTATTCAAAGAGTTAATTCTTAATATCACAGAAGCGTTTTCTTTTAGCTTTTTTTTGTAGGTGATTTTTGATTGATTTGATACATATATATCACCATTTGTATCAATGGCAATTGCTTCAATACCTGTTTTTTTTGACTTCTTTAGTATTGATATACCATCAAATTTTCTTTTAATTTTTACTGTTTTTTCTAGCTCTAAACTTTTTCTATCTAAAACTAAAATCGACTCTTTTCCTTCTACTGCTAAAAGTAAAGTGTCATTTTGAGAATTATAAGTGATACCTTCTAAATCATATTTTCCTAAATGTTTTTTTCGTAAGATTTTGCCTTTTTTTGAAAGCTCATAAATAGAGCCTTCATCATTTGCTACAAAAAGTGTGTTTGATTTTTCTACATAAGCTATACCTGAAGCTTCTGGTATATTTGCTATTGTTTTAGCATTTAGATTGAACATACTTACTAATAAAAATAGAAGTATGCTTAATTTGATTTTCATATTTGTTCTCTTTAACTTTTGATTTCAACTAAATTTGAAAATTTCGTTTAGCTTCATCTTCTTTTTTATCGTCCCATTCAAAGATAAAACACATAGGTAATTTATCTTTTTTTCCTAAATATTTTGCTGTTATAAAAGCAGAACCCATAATAGAACATATAGCTACAACTGAAGCGATTGCTAAAGTTGACATACCAGTAAGACCTTGTCCCACAGTACAACCAATAGCAAGAACGCCACCTACTCCCATAAGTGCTCCACCAATCATATTGTATTTTACTTTACTATGTTGGAGATTTGAAGTACAGCCAAAACTATATTTTCTGTTAAATTTAGACATAATAAATGCCCCAGATATAACACCTAAAATAATACTTACACCAAATGATAGTTCAGTAACTTGAAAAAAAGAAAAGAACTCTAAAGTTTGAGCTGTAGGATAAACAAAAGTCACACTAGTGATACTTATCTCTCTTTCGATACTCTCTACTCCTATTACACCTGTGATATACCAACCAACTGCAACTAAAAGTCCCATCACTACACCATCTTTTAAAGATAATATTCTTGAAACCCTTTTTGTTAGTAACCATAAAAATATAAATAATGGAACCAATACGATAAATATATTTAATGGTTCATTTGTTATATATGAAGATATACTTAATAATGTTTCATTTCTTGTGATTAAAGTGATATATTCGTTTACAAAACCTCGTGTTGTAGCAAATGCAAAAATAGCTATAAACACTAAAGTCACTAAAGAATAAGGATCGCCTTGTGCGAATTTTACTAAATGTCTACTACTACATCCATCTGCTATCATCATCCCTATACCAAATAATGAACCACCTAAAATAATGGCAAAATAATTTACATTTTCTTTAAGGTATATCGCTTCACTTAAATCTATCTCATTTATATTTATCACAAAATAAGTTGATATTATGGCAACAATAATCGCCATTACAACTGATGCTGCTCTTTTCGTAGAATCTGTTAATATATAATCTTTTATAGAACCGCTAAAACAAAACTGGTTTTTTTGAGCAATTGCACCAAATAATAAACCAAGTATAAAAGCTGATAAATTTACTATTTGAAATATTTCATAATTTTCTAAATCTAACATCACTATCCTTATTTAAATTTTCTTATTATATCTTAATTTGTTATGATATATTATATATAAAATCTTAAGAAAGAAAAATAATGCAAAATAATAACACAATACCCATATTATTAAAAAATCCAAAAATACTTATCATTGGAGGAGGTAATGTCGCACTGCAAAAAGCGACAGCTCTACGGGAAAATAATATTGAGTTTCATATCATATCAGAGGTACTCTCAAATAAAATCATCCAGACTACATCTCATATACAACAAAAACGTTTTAAGACAAAAGACTTAAAAGATTTTTTTATTATCATAGATGCCACAGGAGTTGAATCTGTTGCAAAAAAACTTTTAAAGTACAAAAAAAAGAATAGTATTTTACTCAACATAGTCAATAATCCAAAGAATTGTGACTTTTATTTTATGGCTTTAACTAAAAACATACCACTTCAAATTGCGGTTTCAAGTAACGGAGCATCACCAACAGCAGCGAAATTTTTTAGAGATGAATGTGAAAAAATAATACCTAAAGACATCAGTAAGTACCTAATAAAAAAGCAAAAACAAAGAGCAAAAGGAATTATCAAGAAAGAGAAAACACACAAAGAATTAAAGAGAAATAAAAGAGTCGTACTCTAGTAATTTAATCAAGTATAACCTACTAAACATGTAGAATTACTTGACATTAAAATATATTTCTGTTATAATTCTCTCAACAATTTGGATATTACTTCAAATTCAAAGGAAAATAAGATGGAAGAAAAAGCATACCGTTCAGTCGTTAAAACTATCTCGTGGAGAGTACTTGGAACAATTGATACTATGGTTATATCTTATTTAATAACTGGAAGTTTAGCAATGGCAGCATCGATTGGTTCAATTGAAGTTGTTACTAAAATGATTTTATACTATTTTCATGAAAGAATTTGGAATAAACTAAACTTTGGAAGAGCAAAAGCTCCAGATTATCAAATTTAACAAAGAGGAGGTATTTAGATGAATGTAGAAGAACTAAACAAACAATTTCAAGAATCAAAAGCAGAAGATGTAATCGCATACTTTTTAAAAGAGTATGGTCAAGAAGCAGCACTTTCTAGTAGCTTAGGGGCAGAAGATCAGGTCTTGACGGATATGATTTTTAAAAATGATAAAAGTTCAAATATATTTACACTTGATACTGGTAGATTACACCCAGAAACATATAATGTGATGGATGAAACAAATTTAAAATACAATGTAAAATTAAATGTTTTTTTTCCAAAAAATGAGATGATTGAAAAACTATACGAAACACAAGGTGTAAACGGGCATTTTGAAAGTATTGACAATAGAAAAAACTGTTGTGGTATCAGAAAAATGGAGCCTCTTAAACGTGCTTTAAAACCACTAAAAGTTTGGTTTACAGGGTTAAGAGCAGCTCAAAGTGTAACTAGAACAGATATGCCGATAGTTGAATTTGATGAAAACTTTGATGTGATTAAAGTAAATCCTTTAATTAACTGGAGAGAAGAAGATGTATGGGAGTATATAAACGATAATAATGTACCATATAATAAACTTCATAAGCAAGGATATCCAAGTATTGGTTGTGCACCCTGTACACGGCCAGTAAAAGCTGGCGAAGATATACGAAGTGGACGATGGTGGTGGGAAAACCCAGAACATAAAGAGTGTGGATTACACGCTAAATAAATACAAATTATATATTAAACTATAAAGGGAGAAAGAAAATGGAAATAAGTCAAGAAAGACTAACCCATCTAAAACAATTAGAAGCTGAGTCTATGCACATCATGAGAGAAGTAATCGCAGAGTTTCAAAACCCAGCAATGCTTTACTCTGTAGGAAAAGATAGCTCGGTAATGTTACATATTTTACAAAAAGCTTTTTATCCAGCACCACCACCACTTCCATTAGTGCATGTTGATACAAAATGGAAATTTAAAGAGATGATTAACTTTAGAGATCAAAGAGCAAAAGAAGTTGGTATGGAACTAATAACTTACTCAAATCCTAAAGGTATTGAGATGGATATCTCTCCATTTACTCATGGTTCATCTGTGCATACTGATATCATGAAAACAGAAGGATTAAAGCAAATGCTTAATATCCAAAAGTTTGATGCTGTATTTGGTGGAGCTAGAAGAGATGAAGAAAAATCTAGAGCAAAAGAGAGAATTTATTCTTTTAGAGATGAAAATCATAGATGGGATCCAAAAAACCAAAGACCAGAACTATGGAATATTTATAATGGTAGACACACAAAAGGTGAGTCTATTAGAGTTTTTCCTATATCAAACTGGACTGAACTTGATGTTTGGCAATATATCTATTTAGAAGGGATTCCTATTCCTGATTTATATTTTTCTAAAGAGAGAGAAGTAGTAGAATACATGGGTACAAAAATCATGGTTGATGATGAAAGAATGCCAGAAGAGTTACGAAAAACTGCAAAAAAAGAAAAAGTTAGATTTAGAACACTTGGATGTTATCCGCTAACAGGTGCAGTTGAGTCAGAAGCTTCAACACTTCCTGAGATTATTCAAGAGATGTTAGTGTGTACTACAAGTGAAAGACAAGGTAGATTAATAGATAGTGATGGTGATGCATCAATGGAGAAAAAGAAACAAGAGGGGTATTTTTAATATGGCACACCAATCAGATTTAATAGCAGAAAATATTGAACAGTATTTAAAAGAGCACGAAAACAAAGAGATATTAAGATTTATCACTTGTGGTAGTGTTGATGATGGAAAATCTACTTTAATCGGAAGACTTCTATATGATTCAAAAATGATTTTTGAAGATCAATTAGCAGCAATCGAAAAAGATAGTAAAAAGTCTGGTACTACTGGTGATAAAATAGATTTAGCACTTTTAGTTGATGGACTAGCTAGTGAGCGAGAACAAGGTATCACTATCGATGTTGCTTATAGATTTTTCTCAACAGAAAAAAGAAAGTTTATCATTGCAGATACTCCAGGTCACGAACAGTACACAAGAAATATGGCAACGGGTGCTTCTACAGCAGACGTAGCTATTATTTTAATAGACGCAAGACAAGGGATTTTAACTCAAACTAAAAGACACTCTTATATAGCGTCTCTACTTGGAATTAAAAATCTTGTTGTTGCTATCAATAAAATGGATTTAGTTGATTTTTCACAAGAAGTATTTGAAAATATTAAAAAAGATTATCAAGATATTATCCCAAATCTTCCACATAATGAAGATATTAATTTTGAGTATATTCCTCTTTCTGCACTTGATGGAGATAATATTCTTACAAATTCACCAAAATGTTCTTGGTATGAGGGACTTCCTCTTATGACATTACTTGATAGTGTATCTATCCATCAAGACGAAAATGATGATTTTAGACTACCAGTTCAATACGTAAGTAGACCTCACCTTAACTTTAGAGGTTTTTGTGGAACAATTGCTAGTGGAAGTATCAAAGTTGGAGATGAAATTACAGTTTTACCATCAAGAAAAACATCTGTTGTAAAATCAATAGTTTCAAATGAAATTAAAGATTTACGACCTATTGATAAAGATGGAGTAGTAGAAACTATTGAAACTGCATTTGCACCAATGGCAACAACTCTTACACTTAAAGATGAAATTGACATCTCTAGAGGAGATATGATTGTAAAATCAACATCAATACCACAAGTATCAAATAAACTTGAAGTGATGGTTGTTTGGATGGATGAGAAGAAACTAGAACTTAATAGTAACTATATTATTAAAAGAGCTACTTCAGTAATCAATGGTTCATTTAAATCTATTGACTATAAAAAAGATGTAAACACATTTGAAGAAGTAAGTGGGAGTTCATTAGAATTAAATGATATTGCTCATTGTACTTTATCTTTAGATAGACAAATTGCAGTTGATCCATATAATAAAAATAGACATACAGGAAGTTTTATTATTATAGATAAATACACAAATTCAACAGTTGGTGCTGGTATGATTGTAAATTCAATTGCTAGTGGTTCTGATGACACAGAAGATAAAGTAAAAGAATATACAAAAGCAGAAATAGAACTAAATGCTTATATTAGAAATAATTTTCCAGAATGGGAAGCAAAAGAAATATTTTAAAGTGAAACATTAAAGAGATACTTTAGGGTATCTCTTTAATCAAATCTATCAAACTATATGCAATCAAAAGCATAATAATACCTATACTTATATCTAATATTTTCCAAGTTATTGGTTTTTTGAATAATGGGATCAAAAACCTTGCTCCAAAACCCAATAATATAAACCATGCTGCAGATGCTGTTACAGCTCCAAGTAAAAAGTATATTTTTAAGTCATTAGATATATTTGCACCAATTCCTCCGATGAGTAAAACAGTATCTAAATAAGTATGGGGATTTAAAAAAGTAAATACTAAAAGCATTATAATAACTTTTTTAAGTGGGTTTGTTTTATTTTCATTGTCTATTTTTAAAGACTCATTTTTCAGTGCTGATTTAAATGATAAAAACGCATACACACTTAAAAATACTATTCCTATTATAGCAATGGAATTAATCAAAAGTTGGTTTCCTTGGATAAAATATCCAAGTCCCATAACTCCTGAAGCTATCAATACAAAATCAAAAAAGATACATAAAAATACAGCGATTCCAACATATTGCTTTAGCAAACCTAGCTTTAAGATATAAGCATTTTGTGCACCGATTGCCACAATAAGTGAGAACGTTACTACAAATCCTTTTAAAATTACTTCTGAAATCATTAGAGATACATTTGGGCTAGTTTAATAACACCAGAAACAATAAACTGAATTGAGATAGCCCCAACAATAAGTCCCATAAGTTTAGTGATAATATTTTGTCCAGTAAGACCTAAATATGTTTTTATATAAATAGAATTTCTCAACACTATATAAAAGAGTAAAGCATTTACTAAAAAAGCCATAGTAATAGAAAGAATATCTGTAAATACTTCTGATTGGTGTTTAAAAATAATTATTGTAGTAAATAACCCTGTTCCAAAAGCAATAGGAATTCCAATAGGTATAACAGATAAGTCGTCGTTATTTTGTAACTCTTTACCTTCCTCTTTTGAAGGCTTTTTATCTGTCGATTTCCCATTTACCATGGAAATAGCCATGAGTAAAAGAATAATACCACCCATCACTTTTAAAGAATGTTCCCCTATTCCAAAAAGCTTTAAGATAAAATCTCCAGTGATTAAGACAACAAAAAAAGCAATAATGATAGTTACGGTAGACTTTAAAGCGACTTTAGCAATCTCATCTTTTGTAATATTATGACTTAATAAAGAAAGTGCAATAGCACTTACTCCAATAGGATCCATAATAGCAAAAAAAGTTATTCCTTGTTGTAAGAAGGTGGAAAAAAAACTCTCCACCTAGGATATTCCACCCTTAGCTGCCATTCTTTTTTCTAGGACATGACCCAAATAACTTAAAGTTGATGTGATAGTTAAATATAATAACGCGATCACAATCCAAGTCTCAAATGGGGAAAAAGTGTTTGCAACAATCTCTTTTCCAACTTTTGTTAAATCGGTAATTGAGATTACAGATACAAGCGATGAATCTTTTACTAAAGAGATAGTTTCCCCTACAAGTGTAGGTAATGCTCTTTTAAATGCTTGTGGTAAAATAATATATCTCATAGCTTGAAAATTAGAGATTCCTAAAGATTTGGCAGCTTCAAGTTGCCCTTTATCTATGGAAACAATAGCACCTCTTAATATTTCAGCCATGTACGCTCCGAAAAATATCCCTAAAGATAAAATACCAGCTACTATTCTTTCTAGTTCAAAAATATTTGCAACGATAAAATAAAATAAAAATATCTGTACAAGTAATGGAGTTCCCCTTACAATGGTAATATAAACAGTAGCTATATCTCTTAGAAAAATCATAGAAGATAGTTTCATCAAAGCTACAATAACACCTATGACAAGTGTCAATAAAAGTGCAAAAAATGATATTTTTAAAGTAACCCACAGTCCAGATAAAACAGGTCCTGCATGCATTTCCTCTTTTGACGCTACAGAGTCTCCAGAGTAAACTTCTTCTCCAACTTCATAATCAAATGAAAAACTTTTATCTAAATTTGAAAGCTCGACTTTTTCATCGCCATCTACAAAATATTTGTTATCTTCAAACACAAGTTTTCCATCTATTGGAGCCTCTACTGAGAGTGTTTCTTCGTATGCAAAATATTTTGGAACACTATTCCATTTCCAAACATAGTTCATGTTTCCAGCAGCGATGTAAAATGAATATCCAACCAAAATAAAAAACAATACGGCAATTGAATGCCCTACTGTTTTATTTTGTGTTAATGGTATTTTTTTAGCCATTTGTTATTGAACTCTTTTTAACCAAGAAGTATCTCTTAACCATTTGTCATTTGTCTTTTCATAAAAATCAACTACTTTATCACCTTTAATTTGTTTTAAATAGTTATTTAACCAGTTAATAAAATCAGGATCACCTTTTCTAACAGCCCAACCTAATGGTTCATATGTAAGAGGTGTATCTAAATGTATCATATTCCCTTTTCCTTTTCCAGCCATGAAAAGTAAATTGTATGGTTGATCATATACCATTGCATCTGCTTTTCCATTTAACACTTCACTTGCTGCATCTGATTCTGTTTCAAATGTAAGTATTTTTGCTTTTTTGAAGAATTTTCTAGTTGCTATTTCACCTGTAACTCCAAGTTTTGTTACAATTGTATATTCAGGTTTATCTAAATCTTTTGCAGATGTAATTTTCCCTTGTAATTTTTTATTCATCAACATTGTTTGACCAACAACAACATAAGAATCTGCAAAATTAATTTTTAAATTTCTTTGTTGTGTAATTGTCATACCTGACATAATGATGTCATATTTATTTGTAAGTAAACCAGCGATAATCCCATCCCAAGATGTTGGTACAAGCTTAAGTTTCACACCCATAGCTTTTGCCATATTTTTTGCAATATCTACATCATATCCTATGATTCGACCTTTTTTATCTTTCATCTCAAAAGGCATATATCCAGGCTCCATACCTACTCTTAATTCACCTCTTTGTACAATCTCATTTAATGTAGATTTTTTCCACAAATCAATATCACCTGCAAACACTGATGACGTAACAAACACTAATAATGCTAAAACTAACTTTTTCATTTTTTCTCCTTTTTATTTATATTCAATTTTTTAATGAACCAAAATTTCTTTTAAGAATTTTTTTGCTCTTTCACTTTTTGGATTATTAAAAAATTCACTAGGTGTGTTTTCTTCAACGATAACGCCATGATCCATAAATACTATTCTATCCCCAACCTCTTTTGCAAATCCCATCTCATGTGTCACACAAACTATTGTAAAATTTTCTTGTGCTAATTCTTGCATAACAGATAAAACATCACCTATTGTTTCAGGGTCTAAAGCTGAAGTAGGCTCATCAAATAAAATAACTTTTGGTTTCATTGCTAAACTTCTAGCAATGGCAACTCTTTGTTTTTGTCCACCAGATAAATCTCCAGGATAAGAATCAGCTTTATCTTCTAATTTTACCTTTTTTAATAAGTCATGTGCTATTTGTTTAGATTCTTTAACTGTTCTTTTTTTGACAAGTTTTTGAGCTAAAGTTATATTTTCAAGAATTGTGAGATGTGGAAAAAGATTGAAGTGTTGAAAAACCATTCCAACTTCACTTCTAATCTCTTTCATATTTTTTTTACTTTCATAAATATCTTTATCATCGATAATTATTTTACCTGCATCAATCTCTTCAAGACCATTGATACACCGTATAAGGGTTGATTTTCCAGAACCACTAGGTCCACAAATAACAACAATTTCCCCTTTTTTTACATTAAAGTTTATCCCTTTTAGGACATGGAAATCATCGTAATATTTATTTATATCTTGCATTGAGATTATATTGGTATTCATTTTCTCTCTTTATTTTGGATCAAGTATTAATTTTACAATATTAAATTTAAGTTTCGATTAAACATATCCATAATATTTAAAATAATTGTATAAATATTATACATTAATTCACTATAGAGTCTTATTTTATCCAAATTAGATATACTGTAAACTTATTTTTGTAAAGAGGATTATTATGATTAAAAAAAAAATATATGAGTATAGAGCAGATTTACTTCTATTATCAGTGGCAATTGCATGGGGTATCACTTTTCTTATGGTTCAAGAAGCAATCAATTCAACACCCGTATACTCTTTTTTATTTTTTCGTTTTGCTTTAGCCTCTCTTATCATGTTTTTTATTGCTTTTAATCATTTCAAAGATACTACATTTAAAACAGTATGGTATGGTATCATTCTTGGTACTTTCTTATTTTCTGCATTTGCTACACAAACATTTGCTCTAACCTATACAAAAAGTTCAATTGTTGCTTTTATAACTGGTCTTAATGTGATATGTGTACCTTTCTTAGCCTACTTTTTATTTAAAGATAAAGTAAAAAAAAATGTTTTTGTGGGCTCTTTAATTGCTGTTGTTGGACTATACTTGCTCACTATGTCTGGTGTTTTGACACTTGGTAAAGGTGAATTTTTAACTTTAATTTGTGCATTTTTATTTGCTTTACAAATAATTTTTACAGGAAAGTTCTCAAAAGAGGTTAATGTTTTTCTTCTTGTATTTTTCCAGCTACTTACGGTATCTATTTTATCTCTATTATTTTCACTCTATTTTGATAAAACAACCTTTTTACTAGAGTATGATTATTCATTCTTTAAGGCTGTAATTATCACTGCTTTATTTGCCACAGTATATGCCTTCTTAATACAAACATATATGCAACAGTTTACAACGGCAACAAAAACCGCCATCATATTTACCATGGAACCCGTAAGTGCTGCTGTTTTTGCGTATTTTATGATCAATGAAATTTTAAACACCACACAAATTATAGGTGCTATATTGATTATATGTGCAACATTAATTGCTGAGATAAACCTGAAAAAAAGGATATAATTATCTATTTATCATAAAACAATACACTTTAGGGGTGTATTAACAAAGACCTTATTTAAAGCCTTTAATAACTTTTTTCCATACATTCACACTATATTCTATCAGTTTACTTGACTTAATAATATAAATTTGCTATTATTCTATATAGTTAAAAAAAGAAAGGTTTTAAAATGGCAATTGTATCTACAAAAGGTGTTTATGGATTAACAGCAATATTAATTTTGGCAAAAGAAAAAAATAAAGATTTGTTACAAATTAAAGAGATTGCTGCTAGAGGTGAAATACCACAAAATTATCTTGAGCAGATTCTTGTTACTTTAAAAAAAAGTGGACTTGTAGAAAGTATAAGAGGAGCAAATGGAGGATATAAACTTTTAAAAGACGCAAATGAAATTACTGTCTTTGAAGTTTTAAGTTCTTTAGAATGTTGTTTAGCTCATACAGATGGTAAGACAAAAACAGATTTACTTCAACATTTTTGGGAAGACACTCAAAAAAAGATTGAAAAAATTTTTATGCTTTCGATAAGTGAACTTGAAGAGTTTTTAGAAAAAAAGTCTGATAATTTAGTATACTACATATAAAAAAGGAAAGAAAATGAATATTGCAAAAGATGTAACACAATTAGTTGGAAATACTCCGTTAGTAAGAATAAATACACTTTCGAACAAAACAGGTGCCGAAATTTTAGGTAAATGTGAATTTATGAATCCTACAAGTTCTGTAAAAGATAGAATTGCTTTAGCAATGATTGAAGCAGCTATTAAAGATGGGAAAATCAAAGAAGATACAATTGTAGTTGAGCCAACAAGTGGTAATACTGGAATTGCTCTAGCGATGGTTTGTGCGGCAAAAGGAATTGAATTAATTCTTACAATGCCTGAATCTATGAGTTTAGAAAGAAGACAATTACTTTCAGCATTAGGTGCAAAACTAGATTTAACTCCAGCAGCACTTGGTATGAAAGGTGCTATTGATAGAGCAGCAGAATTAAATGAGACTATGGAGCATAGTTTTATGCCACAACAATTTAACAACCCAGCAAATCCTGAAGCGCATAGACAAACTACAGCTTTAGAAATTTTAAAAGATACAGATGGGAAAGTAGATATTATTGTTGCAGCAGTTGGTACTGGTGGATCTATAACTGGTATCTCTGAGGTACTTAAGAAAAATAATCCAAATGTACATGTAGTTGCAGTTGAACCAGAAAATTCTCCTGTATTAGCAGGTGGAGGACCAGGACCACATAAAATTCAAGGTATCGGAGCTGGATTTGTTCCAACTGTTTTAAATACTGATATTTTTGATGAAGTAATTTCAGTAACTGATGCTGATGCTTTTGCAACATCTAAAGAGTTAGCAAAAACTGATGGATTATTAATTGGTATTTCAGCTGGTGCAAATGTATTTGCAGCAAGTCAAGTAGCAGCAAGACCTGAGAATAAAGGTAAAACAATTATTACAATACTTTGTGATACAGGAGAAAGATATTTAAGTACAACTCTATATTCTTAGGAGTTGTACTTAGTTAAAAGGTAAATAATGGAAACAAAAAACGAAATATTTAGACCATTCGTAACAGATGAAACTACATTTGAAGAGATTAGTAATGGTATAATTGGTGAAAATAAAGACAGCTACTTTGACTACACAGCTTCAGGACTAGCTTACCGACCTATTGAAGAGAGATTACAAGAAGTATTAAGTACTTATGCAAATACTCATTCAGAATTTGCAGGAAATGCTAAAGCAACATCATTTAACTATGATATTGCTAGAGAAAATTTAAAAAAATATCTTGGTTTAACAAGTGATTTTGTTATTTTTCCATGTGGTTCAGGAGCTACTGGTGCGATTAAAAAGTTTCAAGAGTTACTTGGTCTTTATATCCCACCAGCAACTAAAAATAGATTTAAAATAAATGTAGATGATTTAGAGAAACCTCTTATTTTAGTTGGACCATTTGAACACCATTCAAATGAGATTAGTTATAGAGAAGCTTTATGTGATATTATTAGAATACCACTGAATGTAACTGGAAATGTTGATTTAGAATTTTTAGAAAATACACTAAAAGAAAATAGTGAACGAGAAATCATAGGAGCTTTTTCTACAGCTTCAAATGTAACAGGGATAGTTTCTCCTTATAAAGAGATCTCAAAACTATTAAGACAATACAATGCAACTGTGGCATTTGATAGTGCAGCATCATCTCCATGTATGAGTCCAGATAGTGAACTATTTGATGCACTATTTTTATCTCCGCATAAATTGTTAGGTGGTCCTGGTTCATGTGGATTATTAGCAATTAGAAGATCACTTATAGATAGTGAGCTATCACCAACATTTGCTGGTGGAGGAACTGTTGCTTATGTATCAAAAGATGAACACTTTTTCAATAGTGATATTGAAGTAAGAGAAGATGCTGGAACACCACCTATTCTACAACTTATTAAAGCATCTTTTGCATATCAATTAAGATATGAACTAGGACTTGATAGAATTCAAGCTCGTAAATCGGTAACTTTTAGATACCTTGAAGAGGAATTAGCAAAGTTAGATGAACATACTATATATGGACAGACTGATATCCATGATAGTATTGGAATAATTGCTATTAATTTTCATGGTGTTACACCATTTGATTTATGTGAAAAATTATCTGTAGAGTATGGAATACAAACAAGAGCTGGATGTAGCTGTGCTGGTCCTTATGGGCAAGATTTGTTTGGTATAACAGAAAGCAATTCAGAAAAAGAAAAACCAAGTTGGTTACGAATTAGTCTGAATTATACACATAGTAAAGAAAATATAAAATATTTAATAGATGCTTTAAGAGTATCAGTAAAAGAATTAAAGGAAAAGTAATGAATAAAGAAACTTTAGCAATACATGCTGGATATGGCAAAGATTCTCAAGGGACAATGGCTGTACCAATTTATCAAACAACAGCTTTTGCTTTTGATAGTGCTCAACAAGCATCTGATAGATTTTGTTTACAAGACTTAGGAAATATCTATACAAGATTGACTAATCCAACAACAGCTATCTTAGAAGCAAGATTAGCAGAACTTGAAGGTGGTGCTAGTGCAATTGCAACAGCAAGTGGACAAGCAGCGATTTTTTATGCTGTAGCAAACCTTTTTGAATCTGGTGATAATATTGTAATCTCTGATAAAATCTATGGAGGTAGTGTTACATTATTTAAATATACTATGAAAAGATTTGGTTTAGAAACAAGAGTTTTTGAAAATGACAATCCAGAATCAATCGAAGCACTAATAGATGATAAAACAAAAGCTATCTTTTTTGAATCATTATCAAATCCGCAAATTGCAGTTGCTGACATAGATGCTATTTCTGCTATTGCAAAAAAACATGGAGTAATATCTATTTGTGATAATACTGTTGCTACTCCATACTTAATAAACCCTATTGCTCATGGAACAGATATAGTTGTACATAGTTGTAGTAAGTATATGTCAGGACAAGGTCTTGCTTTAGGTGGTGCGATTATTGATCGAGATGGTTTAACAGAATTTTTTAAAGATAATCCAAGATATGCACACTTTAGTACACCTGATGCTTCTTACCATGGTTTAGTATATACTGATTTACCATTCCCAGCATTTAATTTAAGAATTAGACTTGCATTATTAAGAGATATTGGAGCAACTCCGTCACCTTTTAACTCTTGGTCATTGATTCAAAGTATTGAAACTTTAGCATTAAGAATGGAAAAACATAGTAGTAATGGACAAAAAGTAGCAGAATACTTGGAGTCTAAATCTGAAGTATTTAATTTAAATTATCCAGGATTAAAGTCTAATAAATATTATGATTTAGCTAAAAAATATTTTAAAGATGGTTTATGTAGTGGACTATTAAGTTTTGAAGTAAAAGATAAAGATACAGCTTGGAAAATTCTTGATAATACAGATATTTTTTCTATCGTTGTTAATATCGGTGATTCAAAATCTATTATCACTCATCCATCAACTACAACACATCAGCAAATTCCTCTTGATGAACAAAAAGAGATTGGTATTACTGAAGGTCTAGTAAGACTAAGTATCGGACTTGAAGATGCTTCTGATCTTATTGAAGATTTAGAAACTGCTTTTAACTCATAATTTTCTATCCCTAGAACTTTTCTAGGGATATTCATCTCACTTTCCAAAAAATTAAAACTGATAAAAGAGTTTAAGACTAAATTTTATGCATAATAGTGTAGTAAACCTGTCCTAAAGATATTCCGCTGTCATTTAGAGGAGTTAATTGTTGATAAAAGTATTTAATTTTTCTTTTGTTTAGTTCCTCAATTACTTTTGATAACAAAGTTTTATTTTGAAAAACTCCACCAGATAAAATAACCTCTTTTTGTTCTAGTTCAGATATATCAACAATTATATTTACTAAAGTGTTTAAAAATCGTGTAACTATATCTTCTACAAAAAAATCATATTGTATTTCTATTTCACCATTATTTATATCGTACTCAAACTTCTTACTATTACTTTTATATTCTTTTTCACATAATAATCCAGCTTCACCTTCGTAGCTTTGTATTTGTAAAAGTCCAGCTAAACTAGCAACTCCATCAAAAATTCTCCCCACAGAACTACTCAATGGTGCATTTAAACTTTTACTATAACTATTATAAAGTATTCGTATCTCTGATTCTTTAAATGACTTTACAGTATCAATTTTTAAATTTAATACCTCATCAAGTGTGTATCGATCAAATAACATTGATAAAGCAACCCTTCTTGGTTCTTTTATAGCCTTTGTTCCACCTAAAAGTTTTATAGCTTTAAAATGGTATTTTCGTTCATCTCCTACAAAAACCTCCCCACCCCATAATGTTCCACCTGTTCCATATCCTGTACCATCAAAAGAAAATCCTACATATTTTTTATCTTCAAGTAAAAATTCTGCTTTTGTTGCATAAATATGAGCTAAATGGTGCTGTACTTCTATAAGTTTTACATTTTTTTGTTGTTTTGCCCATTTTGTAGTTTCGTAATTAGGGTGTTTATCATGGACTATAATATCAGGTTTAAAATCGTAAAACTTTTTAAATGTCTCAATAGTTCTCAAAAAGTACTCAAATGATACAAGAGAGTCTAAATCCCCAATATAAGGACTAAGTATAATAGTATCATCAAATGCGATAGATATAGTATTTTTTGCATTAGCTCCAACAGCTAAAATTTTTTGGGATATTTTCTTTTTTAGTTTTATCACTTTTGGGGTATAGCCACGACCTGCTCTTAAAATCTGAATCTCATCATTAACAATTTGAAGAACACTATCATCACAAGCATTTTCTATATCTCTATTAAAATCTACTATATAATCTACAAAGGGAAGCTTTTTGAGTATATCTTCTTTTGTAGTGATGATAGGTTCGCCACTTAAGTTTGCACTTGTAGCTACTATTGGATTATCAAGATGTTCAAACAACAAATGATATAGGGCAGTATAAGGTAAAAAGCACCCTATTCGTTTTATATTTGGAGCTATATATTGACTTATAGTAGAACTACTATTTTCAAGCTCATCACAAACAATAACTGGTGACTCTTTAGAGATCAATAGCTCTTTTTCTTTTTCACTCAATTTTACAATTTTTTGTACTTGTTGTATATCTTTACACATAATTGCAAAGGGTTTAAATGGTCGATGTTTATATTCTCTAAGCTTTTGTACTACTCTATCATTTGAAGCATCACATACTATATGAAATCCACCTATTCCTTTTATTGCAAGTATTTTTCCCTCTTGAATATAATCAGTTGCTACTTTATATATCTCATCATAGCTGTTTGAAATAAGTTCATTTTTTGAAGATAAAGTTAAAGTAGGACCACAATCATTACATGATATTGGTTGGGCATGGTATCTTCTATTTAATGGATTTTTATATTCCTCTGCACAGCTATCACACATCAAAAATTTATCCATAGAAGTATTAATTCTATCGTATGGTATTGTTTTAATAATACTATATCTTGGACCACAGTTAGTACAGTTTATTGCAAAATAGTTTTTGTATTTTTCATCTTTTTTTATATCGTCTAAACAATCATCGCACACTTTTATATCAGGGGAAACTAATGTAGTTTTAGAAGTATTATCAAAAGTTTCTTTGATTTCAAATATGTTTGAATTTTTTACTTCAAACTCATTTTTTACAAAATTATCAATTTTAGCCAAAGGGGGAAGTTCATCAAAAAGAAGTTTATCAAAGAAAATGATACTTTTATCATCACCTTGAAGTTCTATACTCACACCATTTGAATCATTAAATACAAATCCAGTTAAACCGAGTTTATTTGCGAGCTTAAAAATAAATGGACGAAAACCAACACCTTGTACAATGCCTGTAATTTGATATTGATATCTTTTCATATAACCTCAATGTTAATTTAATACATACTACTAAATTTATGTTTAGTTGTTTATTTATCAATCTAAATAATACAATAAATTTATAGATAAAACAATTCTATGATATACTTTTCTTCTATTTGGAGAAGAAGGTAATATGAAATCAGATCAATTAGCATATAAGTATGCACTTACTGCAGTGTTTTTATGGTCAACTGTAGCTACTGCATTTAAATTTTCTTTACAGTACTTATCCGTGACAGAACTATTACTCATAGCATCGATTACTTCTTTTTTCGTTTTATTAATTGTGATATTAATTCAAAAAAAATCACACCTTGTGTATCTACATATTAAAAAACATTTTGCTTTAATATTGTTATTAGGGGCAATTAACCCACTATTATATTATTTAGTACTATTTCAAGCTTATGATTTGTTACCAGCTCAAGAAGCACAAGCTATTAATTATACTTGGGCATTAATGTTATCTTTACTCTCTGTACCATTTTTAAAACATAAACTAACTATGCCAGATATAATTGCTAGTATCATTTGCTATTTTGGAGTACTTGTAATATCTACAAAAGGTCAACCTTTTAGTCTAAATTTCTCAAATACAGAAGGGGTACTTCTAGCACTATTAAGCACAGTATTATGGTCCTTATATTGGATATTTAATACTAAACTTAAAGTAGATTCTACTGTAGGTATTTTTTCAAATTTTCTTTTTGCGACACCAATGATTATTTTATACTATATTTTTACACAACCAATTATACTACCTGAGACTTCAGGAATATTAAGTGCCATGTATGTAGGACTCTTTGAGATGGGGATCACATTTCTTTTTTGGTTAAAAGCAATGCAATATACTTCTAATACTTCAAAAATAGCAAATTTAATTTTTATCTCACCATTTTTATCTTTGATATATATCTATTTTATATTACACGAAGTAATTTTTATATCTACACTCTTTGGTTTAACTTTAATTATTTTAGGATTAATTATACAACAAAGATATAACCATAAAAGATAATCTAACCACTTAATAATTTATTTTATATGTTTCTATTCACTACAAGATAATCAAAGAAAAAAGAAATTTCAAGCGTAAACATAGTATTTTATAAGAAATTGTGTAAAAAATATACAATTTTATTTTAAATCAGTAAAATAACTAAGACTTATTTAAGTATCAGTATGAAATAATGACTAATCAAAAAAAGGTAGTACCAAAGGTAGTACTAAAAAATATTTATAAAGGACAACTGTAAAATGGGAAAACAGAAACATAAAAGAACTGTTATACAAAAAGTAATTAACAATCATTTAAAAACAAGTAAAAGAGAAGTCTCTCAACTTACAGTAAAAATTGACAAACGATTAGATACTGCACTTTTAGTTTTAAGTACTTCGCTTCATATTTCAAAAAATAAGCTCATAGAAGATATTTTATTTGAAAGTGGAATTTTAGATGAAGTAGATGAAAATTTTATAGGTGACAATGATGAATAACTTTCCATCTCAAGTTCAGGTGATTGATTCTGTGTTAAATGGTATTAATACTGCACAATCAAATTATAGTGATTGGATAGCACATGATTTGTATTTATCATATGCACCTGAAAAATTTTTATCTATTCATGTATCTCAAGAGTTAGCAAAGATAAAACAGCCTCCGGAGATATTTATAGATGCAACTATTTCGGATATTTTAAAATCATCTCTTCCAAAAAAGGATTCATATAGATGGTTTATGGCTGAAAATAACATAGCCCAAGATGTGATATGTTTAACTTTAGATGAACGATTTGAACACAAAAATGACAATGATTCTGTTTCTAGAGTCATAATGAGTATACAAAATGGTGTCAGAAATGCACAAAATGAATATAAACAAGATATTGAAGTGATGTGTAAAATGCTACAAAGAGATAAACAAGCAGATTCATCGCTAGATTATGGACTCTTTGCATTTTATTTAGATATATCAAATACTGCGAGAAAAAAAAGTAAAAAAAGAGTTGAAGAGATTATTGAAGCTTTTGATGAGATAGTCTCTTCATATAAAAATTTAAAATCTAGTTTTAAAGGGGGCGATATTAACAAGATAGAAAATGTTGGCGAATGGTGTATAGGTTGTTATATTATAGAACCTACTTTCAATATAAAATAAAATCAAATCAATTACAAATTAAGGAGAAAAAATGAATTATAAGAAACTATCTAGTGCATTAGCGCTAAGTGCAATTGTTACAAGTGCTGTTATTGCAGCTGATACAGTTAAAATAGGTGTGCAAGCACCAATCACAGGTAAGTATGCAAATGAGGGACAAAGTATTGATAACTTTGTAAAACTAATTGTAGATGAGAAAAACGCCCAAGGTGGTTTACTAGGTAAACAAATCGAAGTTGTTACATGTGATGATGAAGCAAAAGCTCAAAAAGCTGCTGTTTGTGCAAAAAAACTTTCAAATGCGGGAGTAATTGCAGTAATCGGTTCATATACATCAGGTGCTACAGAAGCTGCTCAAACTACGTACTTCAGAAATAAAGTTTTACAAACATCAGATGGAACAAGTGATTCTTTAATTAAGAAAAAATACTGGACATTTTTTAGAAACTCATTTCCAAACTCATCACAAAGTGATTTTACAGCTGAGTATATGGTAAATTCAAAAAAATATAAAAGAATAGTTGTTTTATCTGATTACTCTTCATATTCTGCTGGGCTTGGAGATGCTACAGAAGCATCAGTTAAAGCTATTGGTGGAAATGTAATATTTAGAGGAAAAATAAAATCAGGATCACAAAACTTTACAGCAACACTTACTAAAGTAAAAGCTATGAATCCAGATGTAATTTACTATTCAGGATATTATACAGATGGTGGTTTACTAAGATCTCAACAAAAACAACTTCAAATAGATGCTGCGTTTGTTGGTGGTGATTCAAACGATAATCCAGATTTTTATAAATTAGCAGGTAAAGCAGCTAATGGTACAGTTTTAATTAACTTTCCAACTCCAGAAATTTTACCATACCCAGAAGCTAAAAAATACCTTGCAGCTTACAAAGCTAGATTTAAAATGGATCCTCCATCAATTTGGCCTGTTACAAATGCAGATGGATTAAGAGCAGTTATTGAAGGTGTTGAAAAGACAAAGTCATTTGATACTAAAAAAATTGCAGCGTACATCAGAACTATGAAAGATTTTCCAGGAATTACTGGACCGTTTAATATTAGAGAAGATGGTGAAAGAGTTGGTGCTAAATTTGTTGTTTATAAAATGAATGAAAATGGTACTAAAAAAGTCGTTAGCGAATAATAGGTTATAAAATATGGATACTTTTCTTCAACAGTTAATTAATGGTTTAACAGTAGGAAGTTTGTATGCATTAGTAGCATTAGGTTATACAATGGTTTACGGTGTGATGAAGTTAATTAACTTCGCACACGGTGATCTTGTAGCTTTTTCTGCTTATGTAGGACTTACTTTATTTACTCAATTTTATGGTTCAAATGCACTAACACTTGTTAATATTGTTATAGTTTTTTCTTTAACAGCATTAGTGGTTGCTTTTGTAGGTGTCCTTCTTGAGCGTCTAGCATACAGACCTTTAAGAACAGCACCAAGACTAAGTGCAGTAGTTTCAGCACTTGGAGCTTCATTAGTAATTCAAAATGGAATTATGTTAATTTGGGGACCAAACATGGAAATTTTTCCATCTGATATCTTTCCTGCAACTTCTTGGAATTTTGGTGGAGTGATTATCTCATTTACACAATTGGTAATTTTAGTATTATCTGCTGTTTTAATGATCGCACTTTATATATTTATTAATAAAACAAAAATTGGTACTGCTATTCGTGCTACTGCAATCGATCAAGATGCAGCAAAACTAATGGGTATTAATGTAAATAGAATTATCGTAACAATTTTTGTTATAGGTTCTATGTTAGGAGCAATTGGTGGTTTATTCATCGGTGTTTACTACAGAGGTTTAACTTTTGATATGGGTTGGCTTTATGGATTAAATGCATTTATTGCAGCTATTATTGGTGGTATTGGTTCAATACCAGGAGCTATGTTAGGTGGACTTTTACTTGGATTATTCAATGCAATGATTTCAGGATATATCTCTACAGAATGGGCTGAGACTTTTACATTTATTTTATTAATTGTGATTTTAATACTAAGACCAACAGGTATTCTTGGTGAAAAAACAGCGGAGAAAGTATAATGAATAAAACTACAAGTATATCTACATTATTTTTAGTAGTAATGGCATTTTTTCCATTTCTTGTTGACTCTGCTTGGTTAAGTATAGGAATCACATTTTTAGTATTTGCAGTTGTTGCATTTTCACAAGATATTATTTTAGGACGAGCTGGTATTTTTAATATGGGTCATGCAATATTCTTTGGAATGGGAGCATATACAACAGCAATTCTAAATATCCATTTTGGATTTGAGATTATTGAGACTTTACCTTTTGCGATTTTGTTTCCTGTTGTATTCTCAGTTTTATTAGCTGGACCAATTATTCACCTTCGAGGGGATTATTTACTCGTAGCTACTATTGGGTTTAATATTATTTTTGAGCAAGTATTAAAAAATGATGTATTCGGTTTAACTGGTGGTCCAAATGGTATTTTTGGTATAGATGTTGTTAGAATATTTGGTTACGAATTATATTCTGACACAGCAATCTATTATATGGCATTTGGATTATTATTAATTACGTTTATTATCATTAGAAATCTTGATACATCAAAATATGGTAGAGCTTTATACTATATAAATAAAAATGAAATTGCTGCCAAATCTATGGGGATTAATATCTCATATTATAAACTTTTTGCTTTTGCATTAGGTGCAGGGATTGCAGGAGCTGCTGGTGCTATATTTGCTATTCAGTATTCAGCTGTTAGTCCAGAGTCATTTAATTTTATGCAGTCTGTTATGTTCTTTGCCATTGTTTTAGTTGGTGGTTCTGCTTCTGTACCTGGAATTATTATAGGAACATTTGTGATGTTTGTATTACCAGAATTATTCACAGAATTTAAAGAATCAAGATATTTAATCTTTGGAGCTGCAATGGTACTTACTATGATTTTAAGACCTAATGGGGTTTGGCCTGTAACTTTTGGAAATATTCCAAAGTTTTTAAAGAAAAAAGTCGCTAAAAAAGGGGAGAAAAAATAATGAAATATGTATTAGAGATTGAGAACGTTTCAAAATTCTTCCATGGATTAGTTGCAATTGATGATTTAACAATTAAAGTTAAACCAGGTCAAATTTATGGAATCATTGGTCCTAATGGTGCCGGTAAAACGACACTTTTTAACTGTGTAACAGGTATTTATACTCCTGAAAAAGGAACTATTAAATATAAAGGTGAAGATATTACAGGGATGCAACCACATAAAATTGCTCAAAGAGGAGTTTTAAGAACATTTCAAAATATTAGGTTATTTAAAGAGATGAGTGTAGCTGAAAATATTATAGCTGGTACCCATACAAAATCAAAGCAAAAATGGTTCCATTCAATTATACATACTCCTTTTTATAAAAAAGATGAAATGAACAGTTGGAAAAAAGTAGAAGAGTTAATGGAGTTCTTCGGTCTTAGCCAATATGCAGATACACCGGCCGGCGATTTATCATATGGTAATCAACGAAAAATTGAGATGGCAAGAGCACTAGCAGCAGACCCTGAGATTTTAATCTTAGATGAACCAGCAGCTGGACTTAATGAAAATGAAACAATTGAATTAACAAATATCATTTTAAAAATAAAAGAGATGGGTCTTGGTATTATGATGATTGAACATGATATGGAGATGGTTATGAAATTAACAGATTATATAACTGTTATTAACTTTGGAAAAGAGATTTCTCAAGGTTTACCAACTTTTGTTCAAGATGACCCTAGAGTTATTGAAGCATATATTGGAACAGATGATGATGAAGAGGAGGATGAATAATGGTAGAACATGAAATATTATTGGATATAAAAGATCTTCATGTATCTTATGGAGCGATTGCAGCTATTAAAGGAATCAGTCTTCAAGTTAGACGTGGTGAGGTTATTACTATTTTAGGTGCTAATGGTGCAGGTAAAACGACAACACTACAAACAATTTCTGGACTTTTAAAAGCAAAATCAGGAAGTATTGTTTTTGATAAGAATGACATTACAAAATCTGAAGCACATGATATTGTAAGTCTGGGGATGTCTCATTCTCCTGAAGGAAGAAGAGTTTTTGGAATATTAACAGTTGAAGAAAATTTAATGATGGGTGCTTATACACTTAAAGATCATGATAAAGAAACTTTAGAATGGATTTATGACATTTTACCAAGATTAAAAGAGAGAAGAAAACAGCTTGCAGGAACACTTTCAGGAGGAGAGCAACAGATGTTAGCAATTGGTAGAGCAATTATGTCTAAACCAAAGTTATTAATTCTTGATGAGCCATCATTAGGTCTTGCACCTATCTTAATCAAAGCGATTTTTAAAGCGGTAAAAGAGATTGCACAAAGTGGTGTGACAGTCTTATTAGTAGAACAAAATGCAAAAGCTGCTTTAAAATTAGCAGATCGTGCGTATGTACTTGAAGTGGGTAAAATTACTCATGAAGGCACGGCCGAAGAGTTATTAAATTCAAAAACCATTCAAGAAGCATATTTAGGAAAAAAACATTAAATAGAAAAAGTTGAAGAAAAGTAACAAAAGGGGCATACTTGGCGGTTTTCCCCTCTTGAGCACATTTTGAAGCGTGCGCTCTTAAGTTACTGTAAATTCATTAAAACAAAATTAAACTTAAGGATTTCAGATGAAAAATGAACAAGAATTGATAAATTCGTCAATAAAGTTAGCACAAAAATGGCAAAATAGAGCAACAGAGTTAGTAAGTGACTTTGATAGAGAATTTTATGTAAAAATGAATAAAATGCTCGAGCATCCAAAAGATAAGGCTTTATTAATTGAACTGATGGATCAATGTTTTAGAGCTGAGTCAAATGCAAGAATTGCTAATCAAATTTGTTTTTTATTAGAAAAACATGGAATGGCACATTTTTTTACAACAAAAGATAAAACACTTTTATACCTATTTCAAAACATAGGTAAATACTTACCAAATATATCAGTTCCTTTATTTGTAAATCAAATTAGAGAAGATACTAAAACTGTTGTTATCAAAGGCGAAGCAGATGTTTTTAATGCACACCTTAAAAAAAGAAAAGCAGAAGGTACGAGAGTAAATATTAATCTAATTGGGGAAGTTGTTCTTGGAGAAGAAGAAGCTGGTGAGCGTATGGAAAAATATATCAAAGCATTAGAAAACCCTAATGTTGATTATATTTCAATCAAAATTTCTACAATCTTTTCACAAATAAATCCTTTAAATTTTGATAATGTTGTTGAAATATTAGTCGAAAAATTAACTAAAATATATGAAGCAGCTCAAAAGAATCAATATGTAACAAGTTCTGGAGAAAAAAGAAATAAATTTATTAATCTAGATATGGAAGAGTATAGAGACTTAGCTATTACTGTTGAAGTATTCAAAAAAACATTAGAAAAATCACAATTTAAAAACTTTTATGCTGGAATTGTATTACAAGCATATTTACCAGATTCATTTAATGTACAAAAAGATTTATGTGATTGGGCAAAAACTAGAGTTCAAAATGGAGGATCTGCTATCAAATTTAGACTTGTAAAAGGTGCTAATATGGAGATGGAAGAAACTGAAGCTAGCCAAAAACACTGGGAAATGGTAACTTATGTAGACAAAGCGGATACCGATTCAAACTATAAAAGAATGGTACGATATGCACTAGAAAAAGACAATGCACCTGTTATGCATATTGGAACTGCATCACATAACTTATTTGAGTTAGCATATGCAACTGCACTTGCAGAAAAAAATGAAATAAGTGAATATCATACCTTAGAGATGTTAGAAGGGATGAGTGAAGCAGCTAGACTTGCAATAAAAGAAATTTCTAAAGAGGTAATTTTATACGCACCAACTGCATCTAAAGAACAATTTACAAATGCCATTGCATATTTAGTAAGAAGACTTGATGAAAATACTGGTCCAAATAACTTTATTAGATATTCATTTGGATTGACTGTTGGTTCTAAAGATTGGAAAATGCAAGAAAATTTATTTAGAGAATCTTTTGAAGTTGAAAAAACATCTTTTGTTGGTTCTAAAAGAGTTCAAAATAGATTAGATGAAAAGTGGGATGATTTCTCAAGTTCATCTTTTGATACAAACTCTTATCATCCAGAAGCGGATACTGATTTTATTTTAGAAAAAAATCATCAATGGGCTGATGCGATTGTAAAAAAATGGAAAAATACTAAAGAGACAGAACATATTATTGCTCCTGTAGTTGTTGGTGGAGTTGAGTTGATTGGTGAGCGTAAAATTTATGATGCTATTGATAAGTCACAATTAGAAGATGGTGTTTTAGCAGGTAGATTTGCACTTGCAAACAAAGAAGATATACAAAAAGCTGTAGAAGTAGCAAAAGCAGATATAGATGGTTGGAGAGATTTAACTCATCTACAAAGACATGAAGCTTTAAAAGCAGTTGCTATAAAAATGCGTGAAAGAAGAGATGATTTAATCGGTGTTGCAGCTGCTGAAGTTGGTAAGGTATTTACTGAAACTGATGTAGAAGTATCTGAAGCAATTGATTTTGTTGAATTTTATACACATGCAGTAAGACACTTTGATGATTATAAAAACTTAGAAGTAAGTGCTAAAGGTGTAGGTGTTGTTGTACCACCGTGGAACTTTCCTATAGCTATTCCTGTTGGAGGAGTATCGGCAGGATTGGCAGCTGGAAATACTGTTATTATCAAACCAGCATCAGTTGCGGCTTTATGTGCTTATGAGATGTGTAAATGTTTCTGGGATGCTGGTATTTCTAAAAATGTTTTACAATTCCTTCCTTGTCCAGGTGCACTTGCTGGTGAACATTTGATTCCAAATAAAGATATAGATTTTTTAATCTTAACAGGTGGGGAAGATACAGCAGCAACTATGCTTGAAACAAGAAATGATCTGTTTTTATCAGCTGAAACTGGTGGAAAAGATGCAACTATTGTGACAAATATGGCAGATAGAGAACAAGCAGTTAAAAATGTATGTCAAAGTGCATTTGGAAACTCAGGTCAAAAATGTTCGGCAACTTCTTTATTAGTTTTAGAAGATGAAGTTTATAATGATGCATCATTTAAAAAAGCGTTAATTGATACAGCAAGCTCTATGAATGTAGGTTCTATTTGGGATATGAAAAATAGAATTGGAACATTAGCAAACAAAGTAAGTGGTAATTTAGAAAAAGCCATCAATGAACTAGAAGGTAATGAATCTTGGGCGATTAAACCGTCATATGTTGATGGTAATCCATATATGTTAAAACCTGCAATCAAATGGGGAGTAGATGAAGGAAACTTTATTCATATGAACGAATTATTTGGACCAGTATTGGCTGTTATAAAAGCTAGTAATTTAGAACATGCTGTAAAAATAGTAAACGCTACTGGATATGGATTAACTTCAGGAATCGAATCACTGGATGAAAGAGAAGTAAGCTACTGGAAAGAAAATCTTGAAGCTGGTAACCTTTACGTAAATAGAGGAACTACAGGCGCAATCGTTTTACGACAACCTTTTGGTGGAATGGGTAAATCTGCAATTGGAGCTGGAAGAAAAGCTGGTTTTTATAACTATGTAACTCAATTTGTTGATATCAAAGAGACTACAAATCCATTATTAGCAAAAAAATACAATACAGAATTAACTCAATTTATTGATAAATGTAAATCTACTCAAAGTGAAAAAGAAGAGTTTGATAAATTAAGTGTTGCATTACAGTCATACTATGCAAACTATGAAAATGAGTTTTCAAAAGAAAAAGATTATGCAAATGTAAGAGGAGAAGATAATCACTTTAGATACTTACCTTTAGATAATGTACTAATTAGAGTATCAAGTGATGATTCACTATTTGAAACTGTATCAAGAATTTTAGCAGCTAGAGTATCAGGTGTACAATTTAAAGTATCTATTAAAAATAATTCTACAGTAAAATCATTTTTAGAGAATGCAAATGAATTATTTACATCAAGAAATAAAGTAATTGAGCAATCTGATTTAGAACTTATTCAAGCACTTCATAAATTTGATAGAGTTTTATATTCTGATGTTGCAAAAGTACCTGATTGCGTATTTGAAGCATCTGCAAAATCATTAACATTTATAGTAAGACAAAAACCAATGATGGAAGGTAGATTAGAACTACTAAACTACTTCATCGAACAATCAATTTCTCACTCATACCATAGATATGGTAATATCGGAGCAAGAGAGATTCAATAATAAGAGAGTTTCTCTCTCTTATTTAAACTAACAAAACATTACAATTTTCTACAAAACAAATAAAATCATTTAGGATAAAATCATGGAATTATGGACTATAGTATTCATATGTTTAGTTTTTTTGATATGTGCTTGGTATATACACGATAAGTATGTACAAAGAACACATCAAATTTTAGTTAATTATCCAATTATTGGGAGATTACGATTTGTGTTTCAAGAATTTAGAGAACCATTTAGACAATATTTTGGTGATGAAAAGTTCTATGAATCTATGGATAAACTCGATTGGGTTTATAGTGCTTCTAGAGATAAGGTAAATTTTGCTTCATTTTCTCCTTCTCAACCACTTCCAAAACCAAAATTTATGCTTCGTCATACAAACATAGTGTTAAATGATGATGAAATTGATAATGATTTTTCTGTAAAATTTGGAGAGAATAGAGAAAAACCTTTTATTAGTAAATCAATTATTGCAAGAGCCCCAATGAGTGATGGTTCAATTTCACCAGAAGGAACAAGAGCTTTTGTCTATGGATCAAAAATGGCTAATTTTGCAATCAATTCAGGGGAAGGTGGTCTTACTACTAACTTCTTTGTTACTCATAATGATTATAGTACAAAGTATATTACTGAGAAAAAAGGAAATGCTTTAGAATACAAAATTTTTCAACTTGCAAAAATCTTATTTAATACTCCTGTTGCAATAGATTTTTATAGAAAGATCATATTCAGACGAGATCCCTTAGCAGACACTTATGTTTTTAACAAAAAAACCGAAGCATTTTATAGACCAAATTGGGAAGCACCTCTAGAAAATTTCCCAAGTGATGTTCCAGAAGATATGCCCGATATTATTCTACAAATAAGTTCTGGTTTTTATGGGGTAAGAGATAAAAAAGGTAACTTTGATACAGAACGATACAAAAAACAGATGAGTTTTTGTCGTATGACTGAAATCAAACTAGCACAAGGTGCAAAACAAACGGGTGGAAAACTTATTGGTGCAAAAGTAACTGATTCCATTGCTTACTATAGAAATATAGAAGCACACAAAGATGCCTTTTCTCCAAATAGATTTCCTTATGCAAATAGCATAACTGAATTATTTGATTTTATAGGTACATTACAAATAGCATCCAAAAAACCAGTTGGAATTAAAATCGTAATATCTGATTATGATAATATTGTTCCTATTGCACAAGAGATTAAAAGAAGAATACCATTAAACCTTCCATATCCTGATTACATCTCTATTGATGGAGGCAGTGGAGGCAGTGCAACTGCACCTTTAGATATGATGGAAAGAATTGGTATGGATATTCGTGATGCTCTTTATTTAGTAGATAAAGTTCTTAAAGATTATGAGATAAGAGAGAAGATAAAAATTTCTGCTAGTGGTAAGATTTTAACACCTGATGATGTTGTTATTATTTTATCATTAGGTGCAGATTTTGTTCAAATTGCAAGAGGATTTATGATGAGTGCAGGATGTATACGAGCAAGATTTTGTTCAGGAGCAACGAAACATCAATGTCCTGTTGGATTAGCAACTCAAGATATAAAAAAACGAAAACATTACTTTGTAAGAAAACACTCTGAATATGTAAAAAATTATCATAATAATATTTTAAAAAGTATGAAAAGTCTTTTAGCTGTAATGGGACTAAAAAATGTAAAAGAGTTAAGCAAAGATAAATTAATATTTTTAGACAAAGATTCTAAAATTCATGATGATATGGATGCTTTATTTGAACGAAGAATAACTTTGAAAAATGATTTTTCCAAAGTCTAAATAACATTAGAGAATAACCTCTCTTATGTTACAACTTTAATATAAAGAATAGCAAATTACTTTTTTATTTTATCTATATATTTATATATTTCTTTACTACATTAATCAAACTGTCAATAATTTCTGTTGAAATTCTAACAGCTTCTTTTTCATTTGATGCTAGTACTGCATCTATTAATTTCATATGAATAGCAGCACAATTTTCTAAATCATCAATTCCTTTAAAAAAAAACCAAAATCTTCTGCTTCTTATATGAAGAGGAGCAGTTGCATTAGAAGCAAATTCATTTCTGGCACATTCAAATATAAACTGGTCTAATTGTTTATCTATTTTTAAAAACTCTTCTATGTCTTTATTATCTGTTGCCATTTGCATACATTGTTTTAATTCTAAAATTCTATCTTTTTCAGAACTTGTTATATATCGAGTTGCTCTTGAAATAAGTAAATTATCTAAAACTTTTCTTGTTTCTAAAATAGATAATTGATTTGACATATTAATATCTGATATTTTAATCCCACTCCTTGGAATTATATTAATTATTGTTTCATTTGATAACTTTAATAATGCTTCACGTAAAGGTGTTCTACTTATATCAGATAAAGCCATTAGTTCTTTTTCAGAATATGTCTTACCTGGTTTTAACTTAACTGTTACAATTAGCTCTTCAAGAATTTTATATGCTTTTGAAGATAGATTATTTTTTGACAATATATTTCCTTTTATAACTTTTTATTGATATTACTGTTCATTTTATTGCTAGAGATAAAGACTAAAAATACACCTAACACTCTAACCGTTCCCATAATTACAAAATCAAAAATAATTATACTCAAAATTGATGTAAATACTGATATTAATAATAAAAAAGACATTAAAATGATAAGTAGTATAATTATTAGGGTTTTATTTAATACTATTTTCTATAATCTCATCTAATTTCTTATCTACTAATCTTGCCGCAGTAAAATCTTCTAAAGCATGACCTACTGATTTAAATAAAGTGATTTGTTTCTCGGAAGTTCTTCCTTTTTTTATTTTTCTAGTTAATTCAAATAAATCTGCTTTAATTGATTCATCTGTAATAACATGATTTTCTAATGGAATTTTCAAGTCACCAGTTTCTTTTTTAGCAATTTTACTATCAATAAATATATTAACATTTTCTATAAATCCATCATCTGCTTCTCTCATGTTTGGTTTGAAAGAACCAACTAAATCAAAATGTTGTCCAGAGTGAAGATGTTCTTTAAATAATAAAGGTTCATTGGATAATGTTGCACAAGATATAATGTCTGCCGATGAGATCTTTTCTTCTATAGTATCTACGGCTTCAATATCAAATTCAGCTTTTAACTCATCAACAATTTTTAAAGCTTTTTTCTTGTTTCTACCCCAAATATAAATTTTTTTTAATTTTCTTACTGTTGCATGTGCTCTTATTAATTCTACACTTAAAGTACCTGTTCCTATCATAAGCATCGTTTCTGAATCTTTTCTTGATAAGTAATAACTTGCAAGTGCGGAAGAAGCAGCAGTTCTCATTGCTGTTAATTTCTTTGCCTCTATAACTAATTTAATGCCACCTTTATGTGCATCAAATAGTAAATAAACAGCATTAATTCCACCCAAATTATATTTTGCATTATTTGGGCTTACTGTTAAAATCTTTATTCCAAGTTCCTCACTTGGTTCCCAAGAAGGCATTAATAATAAAGTTGAATCAATTCCTTCTTTTGGATTTTTAAAATCTTGATGAATTCGTGAAGGAACATTTATATCTGAAATAAATGCTTGATCTAATTCTTCAATCAAAGTTTTATAATCCAATAAATGGGACACTTCTTCTTCGGTTACAATTCTCATTTTTACTCCTTTTTAATAATATTTTATTCAAATACTATTAATATATCAAGAGTATATCATAAATTTTTATATATAAAAATTAAACTTGATAAGATATTATATTGTATAAAAACCATACAATATTCTACTTGACAATGAGAAATATTATAGGCATACTTCTGATATATCAAGAATATATAAGGATTAAAATGAATAATTTACTAAAAAAAACTACGAAAACAATAATTATATCTGCCGTTTTATTGGGACTTGGAACACAAGCACATGCAAAGAAAGTTATTAAATGGAGACTAGCAACTACATGGGGTCCAACATTAACACCATTTATTGATGCACCAAGAAATATGGCTAAAATGGTTGAAGAGATGTCTAATGGTAGACTTGTTATTAAAGTTGATGCTTCAAATAAACATAAAAGCCCATTCGGTGTCTTAGATATGGTAAAAGCTGGACAATATGAAATGGGACACAGTGCTTCATATTACTGGAAAGGTAAAGATATTAATACACTACCGTTTACAGCTATGCCTTTTGGGATGACTACTCCAGAACAATATTCATGGTTCTATCACGGTGGTGGATTAGAGTTAATGCAAAAAGCATACAAAATACATAAAGTTTATTCATTCCCTGGTGGAAATGCAGGAGGTCAAATGGGTGGATGGTTTAGAAAAGAAATCAATTCTCTTGCTGACTTAAAAGGTCTTAAGATGAGAATACCAGGTTTTTCAGGTGAAATTATGGCTGATCTTGGTTTAGCTGTTACTAACATAGCTTCAGGTGAATTATACACCTCTCTTGAAAAAGGAACTATTGATGCATTGGAATGGGTTGGACCTGGAATGGATATTAATATGGGATTTCATAAAGTTGCACCATATTACTATACAGGTTGGCATGAGCCAGCAGCTGAATTACAATTCTTAGTAAATCAAAAAAAGTATAATAAGTTACCAAAAGATTTACAACAAATTTTGAAAAATGCTATGAAATTATCTGCATATGATATGTATATTCAAAATTATCATATGAATGTTGAAGCATGGTCAGGAATGAAAAAAGACTATCCTGGTATTCAAATTAAGTCATTTCCAAAAGATGTTCTTGATGCTATGAAAGCTTCAAATAAAAAACTATTAACAGAAAAGACTGAAAATGCGCCATTATTAAAAGAGGTTCTTGATTCACAAGATGCATATAAGTTAAAAGCAAGAAAATGGACAAAAATCTCTGACTATCTTTATTTAAAAGATAATTAAGAATTAAAAAAGAAAATAAAACTGATCCTAATTGTAGGGTTAATTTTATTTAGATAGGAAATTTTACTCCCTACTACAATCAAAAAAGGATTTTAATGTTAATAAAGTTAGAAAAAGCTTTTAACAAATTTGCAGACTCAATTGGATTTATTACTTCTAGCGCAATTATACTAATGATAATAAATGTATTTTATGATGTTGTTGCTCGATATTACTTTCACCATGTTAGCATAGCAATGCAAGAAATAGAGTGGCATCTTTTTTCAGTAGTTATCTTGCTTGGAATATCCTATACTTTAAAAGAAGATGGACATGTGCGAGTTGATGTAATTTACGATAATTTGAGTATAAAAAAGCAAGCATTTATAAATATGTTTGGAGCTGTGTTCTTTATTTTACCCATAACATTTTTAGTAGGACTTAGTTCAATTGATAATGTACTTGAAGCCTATGAATTCATGGAAAAGAGTGGAGATCCGGGTGGATTAGAATACAGATGGATTGTAAAAGGACTTATCCCTTTGTCTTTTTTATTCCTTTTTATTACAACAATAGGTTTTTTTATCAAAAACTTAATAGATTATAAGGAAATCAGATGATAGGTATTTCAATGTTTTTTACAGCATTATTTATGCTGTTACTAGGTTTTCCTGTAGCATTTACTTTTGCAGCAGCAGCCGTTTTATTTGGTTTATTAGCTGGATTTATGGAAGTTTATGAAAATATGGATGAAGGTATGGCTTTTATTGAATTTGCACAAGAGGGTTGGATTGAAGCTATTTCTATGTTTGATTTTATGCCTTACCGAATTTTTTCTATACAACAAAATACAATTCTTATGGCAATACCAATGTTTATTTTTATGGGTATTGTTTTACAAAAAACAGGATTAGCAGAAAAACTACTTGAATCAATGGGGTTCTTATTTGGTGAAATTAGAGGTGGAATTGCTATTTCTACTGTGTTAGTTGGGTCTTTATTAGCGGCATCTACTGGTGTTGTTGGAGCTTCTGTTGTGGCTATGGGTGTAATTTCACTTCCAGTTATGATGAAGTATAAATACAATAAAGAATTAGCAACAGGTACTATTTGTGCCTCTGGTACTTTAGGACAAATTATTCCTCCTTCTATTGTATTAATTATTTTAGGAGATGTATTTCGCGTTCCAGTTGGTGATTTATTTAAAGCAGCACTTGGACCGGGATTAGCACTTATTAGTGCATATATACTTTATATACTAGTAGTAGCTTATATGTTTAAAGACTTAGCTCCTGCAATTCCAAATGACCCAACAAGAGGAAGTAAAAAGAAACAATTAATTAAAGCATTGGTAGATATTATTCCTTCACTAACTCTAATGTTTTTAGTATTAGGTTCAATCTTTCTAGGTATTGCTACCCCAACTGAATCATCGGCAGTAGGAAGTATTGGTGCCATTATATTATCGATTCTTTATAAAACATTTAATTTAAATGTAGTAAAAATAGCGGCAAAAGAATCAGTAAAGATTACTTCTATGATATTTGGTATATTAATTGGAGCAACTGCTTTTTCAATGGTATTTTCATATACAGGTGGTGAAGATATAATTGAACATTTTCTAACAAATTTGCCAGGTGATGAGAAATGGGGATTTATTATATTTACAATGATTGCAATTCTAATTTTAGGATTCTTTATTGACTTTGTTGAAATATCTTACATTATAGTACCAATTCTATTACCTGTATCTATTGCACTTGATATTAATCCGATATGGTTTGCAGTTCTTATTGCTATGAACTTACAAACATCGTTTTTAACACCACCATTTGGGTTTGCACTCTTTTATTTAAAGGGTGTTACACCATCTAATGTGGCAACGGCTAATATATATAAAGGGGTATTACCTTTCATATTAATACAAATAATTGTTTTAGGATTGGTGGCTTTTTATCCAGGTTTTTTTGGAATGGAATCTATTATAGAATCTGGAAGTTAAACTATATTTTTTATTATATTTTAAACAGTAATCCTTACAAAATAAAACGACTAAATAGAACTAATTTAGTCATTTTAAAAGAATAGATTAAATCTACATTAACCTACTCATCAAATGCAATATCTTTTGAGAAGAATGGTTTTGATAATTGGAACTTGCTTAATATTCTACTATAAATAATACTATTTTCAAACATATCTCCCATCATCACAAAGTTATCTATTTTGAATTTTGTTTTGAGTTGATTAAGTGTTGAAATAATCATATCTCCATAAGCTTCAAAAACAGAGTATGCTAAATAATGTGTATCCACATCAGCTATTTTAAAACTTATTACTGAACCCAAAAGTGAAGAATAATCAAATCCAGAATCTTTAAAATTCATATCTATTTTTAAACCACCATTACCGTGAAACTCTAAAGCCTTATCACTTAAACTTTCAAAACTTGTTTCTTCTAAATCTAAAATTACACATAATGTTCCAAAAATGTCATAATTTCCAGACTTCAAATTTTCGTATTTATCTGGAAATTTTTTAGCATAATTTCTTATAAGTTTATTTCGTATTGGATCATTTAACATCTCTAATAAAACTGTTTCTAAATGAAAGTCTTGAAATGTAATAGCTTTTTTACTAGCTACTTCTGTTTTTACTATAAAAGATATTCCATTTTTGACACTAAGATTAGCTGCTATTGCTAGTTCTGGTTTAGGTGTTTCGTTAACGATATTTAAAAATCTATTTAGAACTCTATCTTCATCTAAATTTTCAAGTTTTTTTGAAAATTTATTATCTCTAATTATAGAGATATTTTTTTGAACTATCACTATTTTTGATGGATTTAAATCATTGAAAAATATATATGAAAGCTCACTATCTTTTGCATTAATAGCAGTAAGAGTACTTTTCATATTATATGTTGACTTGATATTAATAAATTGTTTACCTGTTAATTCTTTTAGTTCTTGATCTTTTATTGTAACTTTAATTGTTGGTTTTTCTATAGAAAATAAAGCTCTATATTCATCTTTAGTAATAATAAAGAGATCATTTATTTTAGTAGGATCTACTACGAGTAATGTTGAACCTTCACTATAATTTGGAGTAAAAGTATTGTTATCAACTTCATTTTCTAATGGAGTATTATTATAATGATTACAGATTAAATTATCATCTAAATATGATTCACTACTAGGATCTTGTAAATTTTCTATACACCTTCTACATAAAGAAATTTCATAATTATCAGACTTAAATTCTAAAGGTTCTATCTCCGTATCCACTCTTGCTGTCGTAATCTCGCCTAAAAATAATGAGTGTGGTAAAAACTTTGTTGTTAACTCACTAAAAGTCACTAGTGCTTTTTCATCTTTTTCATCAAGTGTTAAAACAATCTCATTTTTCTTTTGCTCTACTCTTGCATGTAAAGCTGATTCATCAATCATATTTTGTAAGAAACCTGCAAAATATTTATTTTCACTATTGTATTGTATTTTCTGAACTATTGCCATAATATTAATGTTCTCCCATTCTATCTGCCTTTGGATATGAATAATTATCTATGATACTATCCAGTGTTACTTCGATTTCATTTTTTTTATATTTTATACCAGCTTTATCTAACTCTGAAAGTCCTGCATCAACTAAATGAAAAAACTTATCTCTCATTTTAGCAGTTAGTCCAACAACAACAGTTTCTATATCTTCTGGAACTATTCCTATAATATTTACATCTGCCATAGTTTCAAGTAAAGAACATATCTCTAACATCTCTATGATTTCTACTTCATGTGCTGTTTGTTTATAACTTCCAAGCCCAAGTAACTCTTCTGAAGGTAAGTTATAAATAGAACCTACCTCATCATCCATAGTAATCGTATCTAAAATAATAACTTTATCGTATTCTTGATAATACACCATCAGTTGAAAGCCTAAAACTCCACCATCTACCATTGTTACATCATTATTTTCAAATGTATAGTTTTTTTCTATATATTTAGAAGCATAAACGCCAACACCTTCATCTTGGTATATTACCGTTCCCGCTCCAACTATTGCAGTTTTCAATATAGTTCCTTTAAATAATTTAAATGAATCAATCTAAAATTGACTCAGCAAAAATATTAATCTTTAGAAAAGAAAGCTAAATTTTAGCTTTCTTTCTCATCTACCTTTACATACTTTGATCCACCTACCACAATAGATATATCAGCTTCTTTCCAGAAAATTGTTCTCCATATTTGATAATAAATATGAAATATAATCCATGCAATTATCCAGTACATAGTTAAGTGATGAGAATATCGTACATCTATATTTGTCCCACCAGTAACTATTACTGTCCAATCAGTCATAAAATGTAACATAGTAGCCCACCATGTACCAATAGAACTCAGTCCAGAAGCTAAAGCATGTACATATAATTGTAATCCAGTTAATAACATCCATGCTAATAATAGATGAAAAACAGTAAAAAATACTATATTAAAGCTATCAGAATGAGTACTGTCAAACTTCTTTCTTCTATTAAATGTAATAAGATTCAGTAAAACTTCAAAAAATTCTACTATATTTGTTTTATTTGGAATGATCTTTTTATAAGGCTTTTCAAAACGTGAAAAGAAATATAAGTACCCAACAACAACACTACTTACATCAAAAATAATAGCAGCGATAAAATGCACCCATCTATTCCATGCCATTACATATTTGTCCACAGCAGTATCTGCTATAAAAGTTTGATAATAAGGATGACCAATATAAAGTCCAGTCACTATTGCAGCTATCATACATAGTACAATAACCCAGTGATTGAACCTCATAAATCCAGTCATCCTTTCAACTTTTTTATAATTACTCATAGCTTACTCCTTATTAAACAGCACAGCTAGTATTTACTTTAAAACTACTAAGTTCTCTACCTTTTGTATCTACTATATGAACTGCACAAGCAATACAAGGATCAAAAGAGTGAACTGTTCTTAAAATTTCTAGTGGTTGCTCAGGATCTGCTACTTTTGTACCAATCAAAGCAGACTCATACGCCCCTAATCTTCCTTTGTAATCTCTAGGAGCGGCATTCCATGTTGAGGGAACTACTGCTTGATAATTTTCAATTTTTCCATCTTTAATAACAACCCAATGACCTAGTCCACCTCTTGGAGCTTCAGCCATACCGTAACCTCTTGCATCTTTTGATACTGTATCAAAATCAAAATCAGTCCATGTACTTAAATCACCATTTGCAACATTTGCAGCTAGTTCATCAACCCATTCCATCATAACATCACCCATAAGCTCTGTTTCAATTGCACGAGCTGCAGTTCTTCCTACTGTTGAGAAAATAACACTTGCAGGTGCTGCTTTTCCTAAACCTAGAGTTCTACCTAGTTCCCCTAAAAATTTTGTTGCATATTTAGATATTCTTTCATCGCCAGCAGCTAATCCAACTGCTATTCTAGCAAGTGGTCCAACCTCTACTCTTGTATCATCATATAATGGTGATTTAATCCATGAATATTTCTCTTCAGTTTTTAGATATGAATAACCATCCTCTTTTTTCTCTAATCCAGTATATTTAGGTAGAGTTTGTCCTTCATAAGGATGAAGACCAATATCATCTTTTCCTTCATACCAAGCATGAGATACATCTTCTGTAATTTTAGTTTGATCCAATGGATATAATTTACTTAAATCACCATTTAAAACAACACCTTTAGGAAATAATAATTCTGAGTTATAAAAACCATTATCATTTAATCTAAAATCACCATAACTCATATAACTTTTAAGTCCAGCACCAGTTCCGTCTAGTGCTTCATCTGCATATACAGTACCAGCCATAAGAACATCAACTAAATATGCATTTTTAATAAAATTATTGATTTTATTTAATAGAGATTTAAATTGTGCGATTCTTGCAGGGTTTTTTATATCTTGAACACAAGTAACACCACCAACTACTAGTGATTGAGGATGAGGCATTTTACCACCAAAAATTGCCATCATTTTTGACATATCTCTTTGCATGTCAAGTGCCTGTAAATAATGTGCAACTGCAATTAAATTTTGTTCTGGAGATAATTTGTAATGTTTATTTCCCCAATAAGCATTAGAGAAGATACCAAGTCTACCTTGTTTTACAAACTTTCCAACTCTTTCTTGAATAGTTCGAAGATCCCCTTCTCCAGCACCATGTGGAGTATCTGTCCACTTTAAAGCTTCAGCAGCAGCTAATTTAGGATCTGCTTTAAGTGCAGAAGTTATATCAACCCAGTCAAGTGCATGAAGATGATAGAAGTGTACCACATGGTCATGAAGATATAAAGCACCTTGAATTAGGTTTCGTACCAAACGAGCATTTTTAGGAATATCAACATTAAAAGCATGTTCAACAGCTTCTATACTTCTTTGATAGTGAGTACCTGTACAAACACCACAAATTCTCATAGCTAATAATCCTGCATCTCTAGGATCTCTACCTTGTAAAATTGTTTCGATTCCCCTAAACATTGTAGAACTTGCAAATGCATCTGTAATTACATTATTTTCATCAATTACTGCTTCAATTCTTAAATGCCCTTCAATTCTTGTGATTGGATCAACTATAATATGTTTTTTACTCATTCTCTTCCCCTTTTTTACCTGCAACTGCACTTCCTATGGCATGGATACCTATACCAATACTAGCAGCTGTAATTAATCCTAATCCAAACTCATCAACAGTTTTTTCAACCCCACCAGTTGGTGCTTTGAAATGTGTATCTGCCATTGGTCTCTCTTGTGCAAACTTATCCCAAAACTGTGGTTCAGAACATCCTATACATCCATGTCCTGCTCCAATTGGCCAGTTTGTTCCACTATTATATTTTACAATTGAACAGTTGTTAAAGGTCATAGGACCTTTACAACCCATTTTATATAAACAGAAATTATTTTCTGCTCCTTCATCTCCCCAATCTTCTACAAATTCACCCGCATCAAAATGGGCTCTTCTTTCACAATTATCATGAATTCTATATCCAAAAGCAAATTTTGGTCTATTTAAATGATCAAGTTCTGGAGCTTGACCGGTTAACACATAATGTAAAATTGTACCAGTGATATTTGCAGGATTTGCTGGACAAGCAGGAATATTAATAATTTGTTTATTTTTAATAACATCTTGTACCCCAACTGCATTCGTAGGATTTGGAGCAGCGGCAGGAACTCCACCAAAAGTAGCACAAGTACCTACAGCTACGACTGCAGCACAATTTTCTGCTACTCTTATAAGGTGTTCTTCAAATGTTTCAGCATGAGCACCTATAGTTCCATACATACCATTCATACCTAAAGGAATCGAACCTTCAACTACACATAAATATTTACCTTTAAATGTCTCCATTGCTTCATCTAGATGTTCATCTGCAGCATGACCAGCCGCAGCCATTAATGTTTCATTAAATTCTAAAGAGATTGTTTCTAAAATTAATTCATCGATTGTAGGTGCGTCACTTCTTAAAATTGCTTCTGAATTTCCAGCACAATCTTGAAGTTCAATCCAAATTACTGGTACCCTATTCATAAGTTCAGCTGCTTTAACTATTGAAGGAGTAAAGGCAGGTGGTAACATCATCATTGCACATGCAGCACTTGCCCATTTCATAAAATCTCTTCTTGTTAATCCTTCAGCATCAAGTACCTCATTTATAGACACTTTATTGGCTACTGGTGTATTCTCTAGTTCTGTTAACCTAGTAGTCATCTCATTCAATAATTTATCATAGTAAGCATCACCACGATTTGTATTGACTTTTGAACCTTTAGCACTAAACATTGTTGCTAAGGCTTCTCTTCTATCTTGCATAAGTAGTCCTTTTTTAATTTATTATTCATAAAAAGTAAATGAATAATCATTCATTGTTGTCATGATAAGAAATTTACTCTTTATATCGACTTAAAAAAAAAGATTACAAATACAAATATTTGTTAAAATTATTTTGACTAAAAAAATTTAGAGAATTATATAAGTATAAATTATATTTATTAATGGGTAGTGCAAACAGAACAAACATCAAAAGATTTAAAAACAATTTCAGCTATGTTTTCATCTTTTAAACCAATCATCGCTTTTTGTGAAACTCCTAAATTATCCCTTGTACCATTAGAGAGGTTCCATTGTGTTGGAGTAATAATTTCATATTTTTTGATAATTCCATTTTCAATGTTTACTTTATGTATCAAAGAACCCCGTGCAGCTTCAACAGCAGAATAACCAGATGCTGTTATTTTAGAGATGTCAATTTTCGGTTTTATATAAGATGGTTCATTTACATTAATTTGAGAAATTAGTTCTTTTGTGTGTTTTAATAATTGTGGTATTTCACATACTCGTGCTACTATTCTACTCAATATACTATCTTCATATTTATCATGTACATCTTTAATAAGATTATTTTTATTTATAATAGCACGGCTTAGTGGTCCTACTTCAAAATACTTATCCTTAAAAGTAACATTTTTAGCATATGAATTTAAAGATTCAAATTCTTTTACATCTTCAATTTCTATATTTGTAAACCTTCTTGTTTTTAGTGATTTTCCTTTTGAGAAATAACTAGTCTCTCCAAAAGCAATAAACCTATCAAAACTTTTACCTAAATATTCCCAATTATTCTTCAAAATATCATCTAATATTTGAGATAAATCACCTTTTTGATTAAATAGATTATCTATATTTTCACACTCATTTATATCTTCATCTTCTAAAGAAATTATATTTTCATCAAAAAACTTCTGCGTTTCACTTATATACTGTTCTACTTTGATAAGATCCATTTGTGTAACATCACTTACTATCCCTCCTACAATTGCATATGAATTATGAGGATATTGTCCACCAATGACAGCTATTGCTTTTGACATAAGTTGTGAAGGAAGTGACGCTTTTAAAATAGCTTGTTTATGACCAAATAAAGGTAATACGGTAAAGTAGAACCATTTAAAATGATTTTGAATTAACTCGAAAGTTAACGTTAATTCTCTTATTTTTTTAGCTTTAGGCGATATCTCTATCTCATCATAACAGTCTTCAATAGCTTCAACAGTAGCTATTAAGTGAGCATGTCCGCAAATACCACATACTCTAGGATTTATAACTAAAGCATCTAAAACATTTTTACCTTCAAGTATCTTTTCAATACTTCTTGTTTGTAAAAATTCTATATCCACAAAATCAATTTTTTTATCTTTAAAACTAAAATGAAGTTTTGCTTCACCTTCTATTTTTTCTATTAGTTTAATCATTATTTCTCCAAATAGGATTTTCTTCCCAGTTCTCACAAAATCCCATACTCCTTAGTTTTACTTTTGGGTATTTTATTATTAAGTTTTTGATTTTTGTTTTAAATTCTATTTCATCTTCCCCAATACAAGTCAATAAATATTCAATTACACTCAATGCAAAAAATACTTTATTTTTACTCTCTTTTATATTTTCAAAAGATTCTAAACCTTTTGGTACTTCAAAACTAACTCCTAAAGTTCTATTCCAAAGTCTACTGTGATGAGCACAAATATTTCTAACACTTGATAGGGCATGAAACCATTTATAAAAAACCACTTTATTTATACCATGTATATTTTGTATTACTTGATTTTGTTCTTCCTCTTTTAATATCATAAAAATTTTTGATAAACTCCCAAAAGAGATAATCTCAACTACACTCCAAATAGGCAAATCTACAGAGTTGTATTTTTTCTTGAAATGTTTTATAAAAAACTCTTTTGAACGAGTCTTTTCTTTTAAAATATCGCTTTGCAGTTCAGCAAATTTATCTGCTTTATTTTCTCTAAAACTTGTAAAATCTAAGTAACCAAACGCATCATATTTTAAAGAATGAAAATAAGCGATTTGTGTTCTAAAATATATTTCGATACTTTCTATTGCTTCAAAGATTATCTTTCTTAACTCTGCATCAAAATAATACGTAGATATAATATCTTCAAAAGTAGTATCTGGTAAAAATATATTCTTATTTTCACTATTTTTTTGGTATTGAAAAGGCAGAAAATAAGCACTCAATCTGTAGTAGTTTATATGTTGTAATTTTGTCAAAACAAATGAATCATTTGAAATATTAAGTTGTCTTTGTTTTAAAATCTCTAATTGTTCATCAAAAGTTTTGTGTTTTTTCTGATATGTATTTTCTTGATTTTTTATATTTTGTAGTTGATCTTTGAAGTCTATCATAAAGAAAACCCTCTCTTTGGCACATTATGAAGAGGTGGAGGGGGCGTATTAAAGAAAGTATACCTAAGGTTTTCTTTAGGTATTCTGAACGACGGGCTAGTAGCCCGTCGAGCTACCGACCTGCTTGGGTAAGATTTATTTAATTCAAGTAATAATAAATAATCTATAATACTCTTTAATAAAGGGCTTTGAAAGATATAAACAATAAAGCACAATATATCTGAAATTTCACCTTCTATATTAATCATAGCCCCACGGGTAACCTGCCCGTCGATCTGACATGCTGCTTTCATTCCTCTCCCTTATCAAAATTATTTCTTAATAAATTTCTATTTTTCTATCAATTTAATTATTAGTTATTTCTAATAATATTTTTACTTTTAGTTATCAAGTATATGGCAATAGTCTGTCCTTTATCTGTTAAAACAAAGTGACTATCATCCATCCATTCATCTTGTTTATATATCAAATCTTTGGTTATTAATTTCTTTATAACATTATGTGATTCTAAATGAGAAATATTGTATCCCCTTTGATTAATATTCCTCAATATACTGTTATAAATGCATTTTTTACGTTTTTCATTACTTTCAGCAATAATATCATATATAATTCTTTCATTATCAGTTAAAGACTCATACTCTTTTACGAAGCTACTTTCATTTTCTTTTAAATAATGATTTTTAAATTTAAAGTAAATAAACATTACTGACACAAATAATATAATTACCCAAAGTTGAATGTCAAAAGTTATTACAGTCCAAAAAAAATCTAGAATAGATATTACTATCTCTTTTCCTTTATTAACTATATATAATCCAATATTAACGCGATCTGATAACCAATCCCAAATTGCGGTTAAACTTACAATTAATCCTAGAAAAATACTTATTTTATTCATTTTAGTCATATCTTTGTGCCTCTACTTTAATCATCAAATATATCTTTCTCTAATCTATCTATTGTAAATGCTTTAGTTATACCAGCTAAGGTAAGATATGTCCTTTTAGCTACCCCTAAAGGTAACACTTGAGGTATACCCATATTCTTTTTTGTAGAAAAAAGATTTGCTTTTGGGAAATCAGGTTCAGTACAACCATTACAAGGCTGTCCTGCTCGTGTTTTTGAATTAACTTCATTCCATAAAATTTTATTACAACTTCCATGAGTATAAGGTGCTTGACAACCATGATCGTAAAACATACAGCCTTCTTTTTTTCCGAACTGATGATTGTCCACTTTATATTCAAAATATTCGTTTCTAGTACAGCCATTATGAATAGTATATGCAAAATACTCTTTAGGACGTAAATACTCATCAAGTTTTAATTTCATTTTATTTTTAATTGAATATAAAGTATTAGCTAAATGCTCAGGATGAATAGGACAGCCTGCAATACTAATCGTCTTATGTCTTATATCTGGAAAATTTTGTACTAAATTCTTTTCGTCAAAATGAAGTCCTGTGATATCTTTATACTCACTTTTCCGAAAAATTCCACCATACGTAGCACATGTTCCAACCGTTACTATTTTTGAAACAATAGATGAATATTTTTTAATAATGTCAAAAAGACTTACATCCGCTTTTAAAATTTCAGGTGAAAGAGAACCTTCAATAAGTAAGATATCACAAGATATAGTTTGGGTAACTATTTCTTTAAGAGAATGAGTACTCTCAAATATTGGATGATTTATAAACTCGAAATCATTTAAAAATTGTTCTAAGAAAGGATAGTTTAAAAAAGAATGGCTATTACCATTACAGGCTAACCCTGTAATCCATAATACCTTTACTTTTGAAGTCATAGTTATTACACACTCAATGCTTTATAAATATTAAATGTAATATCATCAACGTATTCATCAAGAGGTTTTGGTAAAACAGATTCACCCTTTAAAAATACCATTCCACCTAAGTAACCCATAAATAAACCAAAAGCACTAAAGAAGTCTTGATCTCTTAAATCCCCAGCAGTAACACCCTCTTCAAAATAGATCATAATTTCAGTAACAAATTCGTTTACACAAATCATACCTTCACAACCATCTTTAAACACTTCTCTATTTGATAAATAGATTCTAAGGAAATAATCAATCATCTCAGGACGTGCTAATGCAATTTTAAAATATATTTCTACAATTTTTCTTGTCTTTTCCTCTGTAGTTATATCTTGTTCGTTTATTTTACGTAACTCTTTGCCTAAATATTCAGATATAAATTTTATTATCTCTTTTGCCAAAATATCTTTAGATTTAAAATAATTATACATATTTCCAACACTCATCTTTAATGCATTTGCAATATCGGGAATAGTAGTATTATAAAAACCTTTTGAAGCAAAAAGGGCTAAGGAACATTCAATAATATCATTTTTTCTTTGTTGTTTTTTATCTAACAATTTCTTTCCTATGGATATTTAGTACTTAAGTATACTATATCTTTGATTACTATTGTGTTATAAGTGATATTTATGAATATATCTTTTTAACATTGATTCATTTCCAATTAATCCACCTTGATGAATATATAAATAAGTGTATTGAGGATCGTAATGATAGAGTAAAGTATCCCAACCTACAGGATCATACAGTAGGTCGAACTCTATTTTTGTTTGTGATTTTAACTCTTTCCATAAAATGTAATTTTCTTTATACAATTTTCCAAAATGATATTTCTTTTTTCTATCTATAATAAAAGGATGATTATCTTCATTTGATTCTAATTCAAAAAATTGTTTTTTTAAATACTTTTCATCTCCTACACAAGCACATGTCATCACCTCTATATCTAAGAATTTCTGAAGAAAAAGTGCTGTTGTACCTGTACCACTAGGCAGAAATACTTTTAAGTTTTCTATTTTATTATTTAACTTATATTCGCTTATCTCATCAGCTAATATTTTAAGTCCATAACTCGCCTCTTCTAAAGCTCCACCCTCTTCTATAAAAAGAGCTCTTTCATCTTTTTTTATATCTAATTTTGAAAACTCTTCTTTTATTATTAACTGCATTCCATTTTCTAAAGCATATTTATAATTTCCTTGAGGATTTTCTTCTAAATATGAAGGAATGTGACTCACATAATAGATAAAATTCCAACCTTTAAGTTGACATAATACTGATAAGCTATACATAGCATTGGATTGATTTGAACCATGACTAATGACTGTAGTGATTTCTG
>JAONGR010000039.1 GCA_028375605.1 Arcobacteraceae bacterium | reverse complement strand
TTGTATATGATTTTGGAGTATTTAATTTAACTTCTATAGAGAAAGATCAAATAGATCTTTATAAATACGAATTATTTAAAACGTTAACTCTCATTTCTGGAAACTTATCATTTTTAGCTATTCAAATATTAGCTGCAAATTCAATAATGAAAACAAGAGGTTTTCACAAAATAAACCATTTTTTGCAAAAAAAATGTGGCATCGCTATAAATCACTTGAGAGTTCCTAAAACAATAGTTTGGGCAGAAAAAGTAGAAGGTGGTTTTATCTTACATGGAATTTTGTCTTGGGCTAGTGGCTATAAAATATTTGATACATTACTCATAGGCTTTCATTGTGATAATTTAGAATATGAAGTGATGGCAGATTTTAAAAACCAAGATGGTTTTTCAATAGGTGAAGCACCAAAGACATTTGTAGGAAATGGACTTAATACAGTAAATATAGAACTAAATAACTTTTTTGTAAAAGATGAAAATATTGTTGCATCAAGACCACTTGGGAATTACACAGAAGCTAAAGCTGTTTCAACTACGATACATTTATGTCTTTATTCCTTAGGTAATGCAGTACTTTTAAATACAAATGATGAGGAATTCAAACAAAATGCTTCATTAAAGCTTGACGCATTAAAAGAGATATTTTTAAATACTAAAGATACAAAACAAATGAATCACTTACGTGTCGAACTATTTGAACTTGTCCAAAGTATCATCACTACAGCTATGACTTTATATGGAGGAAAATGTATACTATCAACTACAAATTTACAGAGATTTTATAGGGAAATCATTATGTTTAATGTCAATGGATTAAATACAGATTTAAAAGAGATATCAAAAACAAACTTCTTAATATCAAAAGGAATAAAATGAAAAAAGCAGTAATATTTGACCTAGATGGCACTCTAGTAGACTCAATACAAGATATAGCTATATGTATGAATAAAATTCTAATACAACTTGGATACAACGAGCATCCAGAAGATGATTATCAAAATTTTGTTGGAGATGGTGCTTTAATGCTTGTTCAAAATGCAATGCCTGATAATTGTTCACAGGATCTTGTTAATGAAGGATTAGAATTATTTAAAAACTCTTATGAAAATGGTATACACGATAATTCAAAAGTTTATGATGGTATATACAAAATGCTTGATACTATTAAAGATACTGATTTAAAACTAGCAGTATTATCAAATAAACCCCATAAATTCACACTCCAGTTTATAGAATATTTCTTTAAAGACTATCCTTTTATAGAAATACATGGTCAAAAAGAAGATGTACCTAAAAAACCTGACCCAATGGGTGCTATAAATATATCAAATGCTCTGTGTATTAAACCTAATGAAATAATTTTTATTGGAGATACTCCAACAGATATAAAGACAGCAAAAAATGCAGGTATGGAATCGGTAGGTGTTACATGGGGATATAGAAATGTAGATGAACTTATATCTGCAAATGCTGACTATATTGCAAAAGATGCTGAACATCTTACACAGATATTATTAGAAAATAATGTATAATTAGAAAAAATAAATTTATAGGATAATATGACCATGGAAAAAAAAGGTATATTAATAATAGGTGCTGGTGGTGTAAGTACAGTAGCAACTACAAAATGTGCTATGAATATAGACACTTTTGAAAAAATAACATTAGCAAGTAGAACTGTTTCAAAATGTATTACAATGGCAAAAAAAATAAAAGAATCAGTTGGTGTAGATATAGACACAGCTTCAATAGATGCTGATAATGTACCAGATTTAATAGAGTTAATTAATACAATCAATCCAAAAGTTGTTTTAAACGTAGCTTTACCATATCAAGATTTAACTATCATGGATGCATGTTCTGCTACAAACACACACTATATAGATACTGCAAACTACGAACACCCTGATGAGGCTAAGTTCGAATATAAAGAACAATGGGCACGAAATGATGATTTTGAAAAAGAAAATCTTACCGCACTTTTAGGAAGTGGATTTGATCCTGGTGTTACTGGTGTATTTGTAAAATATATTCAAGAAAACTATCTTGATAGTATAGAATACATTGATATTATGGATTGTAATGCTGGAGATCACGGCTATCCTTTTGCTACAAACTTTAATCCAGAAATAAACTTACGAGAAGTAAGCTCAAATGGTAGATACTGGGAAGAAGGTAAATGGATTGAGACAAAACCTTTAGAAATAAGAGTAGACCATGATTATCCAGAAATCGGTATAAAACCATCTTATTTACTGTATCATGAAGAGTTAGAAAGTTTATGTAAAAATATCAAAGGTGTAAAAAGAATTAGATTTTTTATGACATTTGGAGATAGTTATATACAACATATGAACTGTTTAGAAAATGTAGGGATGTTAGGGATTAAACCTGTTATGCATAAAGGTGTAGAGATCACTCCTATAGAATTTTTAGCTACATTACTTCCAGACCCTGCAAGCCTTGGACCAAGAACTCATGGAAAAACAAATATCGGTTGTATTTGTGAAGGTTTTAAAGATGGAGTAAGAAAAAAATTCTACATCTATAACATCTGTGACCATCAAGAGTGTTATAAAGAAACTGGGGCACAAGCTGTAAGTTATACTACAGGAGTACCTGCAATGATTGGTACAAAATTAGTATACAATGGTACTTGGGATTTAAAAGGTGCTAGAAATGTAGAAGAGTTTAGCTCAAAACCATTTATGGATGAACTAATGAGCCAAGGTCTTCCTTGGAAAGTGATAGAACTTTAAAATGAAAAAAATAAAACAAAAAGATATAGATAAACACAATGAAAAAAAAGCAAAAGCTCAAGCAGCTATTCCTGTTGAAGAAGAAAAAATAGATTATCTTAAATACGCAGCTATTCAACTAGTACTTGGTACTATTGCTTTAATAGCTATGATGGTTGTATTGTATATGTTAGAAATGGATAGTAAACATATATTAACGATTCTAGTAGCATATTTTCCGTACTTTTATATTCAAAGAGAGTCACCTAGAAGCTTACATATCCTAGGTTGGAGTATTTATATAGGTATTGCATTATTCGCAGTATTTTTTAGATAAGAGACTAATTTTTTAAACGAATTAGTCTTAGGCTTTTAGTTACCGCCAATAGCCTTATCTAAAGTGTATTTCATATCTTCATCTAAATCAGCCATATTTGACCTCATCCACTGTAAATAACCAGAATCTTTACTAGCTACCTCAACGATATCATCGCCTTTGTATTTACCAAATCTAAACTTTTGTATAAGTACTGGAGTACGAGTAAGTTCTGCTAGCTTTTCCATAGGATTAAAGTCAGGATGTACTTCTGTACATCTTGCTACTAGTTTTCGTAAAAATAGTTTCATAACCAAAACATCACCAATAGCATCATGTGCTTTAATAGTCACATTTAAATCTTTTGCTTCTTGGGCTTCTGTTTTATATAACTCTAAAGCATATCGTATATACTGTAACCTATGATAAGGAAGTTCTGGATATAGATGTTTTGCACATCGTAAAGTATCTATTTGCGTATATGCATTTAAGAACCCTTCTTTTTCTAACATCCCTAAATCAAAGTTAATGTTATGAGCTATTAGGTAATTTTCACTATTATTTAACTCTTGTAGCTTTTGATAAAAGTTTGTACTAGTAAACAGACCTTTTCCTTCTATTAAATCAGGAGTGATATTATGTACTTCCATCGCTTCAATTTTAATAGGTAAGATTGTACTACATAATTCATCATATACTTGAATATCTGTTTTACTGCTGATGATCATACCACCCACTTGAATTATTCTATCTTCAGCTGAAGCACCTGTTGTTTCTGTATCAAAAAGTATATATTTTGGCATCTGTTTTCTTATCCTTAAAAAATATCTGGTATATCTACGTTTATTTCTGGCATATCTGGTATAGAACTATCCATAGGTGGGGCATCTTGCATAGCAGTCTCAGTCATTGGTTCCATCCCTTCTGGTATATCTACAACACTACCACCATTTTCAGGTTCATATGTTGTTATCTCAGGACGTCCTTCAAACTCTTCTTTATCTACGAATTTTGTAAGCTCTTTATGGAAGTCAAGTTTTACTGTACCCATAGAACCATTTCTTTGTTTTCCAATAATGATTTCCGCTTCTTCTATAGGCTTATCTATAAAGGCACTCTTATATGGAGGCTGATCTCCTCGATCCATAGATTCTTTTTCTTTTCTTTGTTCATCTCTTTCTTTATAGATGTCATCTCTATATACAAACATAATAATATCGGCATCTTGCTCAATAGCCCCAGACTCTCTAATATCACTTAACATTGGTCTTTTATCTGGTCTACTTTCTAATCCACGGTTTAACTGTGATAAGGCTACTATAGGTACACCCATTTCCCTAGCAAGTAGTTTTAAACCCCTCGATATTTCATCTACTGTTAAACGTCTATCACTTCCACCTGTTCCACTCATAAGTTGAAGGTAATCCACGATTATAATTTTAATATTGTTTCTTTCTACTTGTGCAATTTTTCTTGATCGTGCACGAAGCTGATTAATATTAACATTACCACCATCATCAACAAAAAGTTTTTTATCGGCTAAGTCTATAAATGCTGCTTCTACTTCTTCTGCTTGTTTTGGGTCAAGTTCACCTTTTCTAAGATTTTGTAGTGGTATACCTGTTTTTGCAGATACTAGTCTTGTCATAAGTTGAGTTTCAGGCATCTCTAATGAGAAAAATATAACACCATCACCTTTTTCTAAGTTTTGTAATGTCGTGTTTAGTACTAATGATGTTTTACCCATAGCAGGACGTGCAGCTATAATAACTAAATCGCCAGGATTAAACCCTGTAGTCTTTTTATCTAATCCATAAAATCCCGTCGTTTGACCAGTTAAGTAGCTCACACCTCGTTCTTGCATTGCTCGGATATGTTCTCGTGTACTGGCTATAATAGCTTCCATATCTTTTAGTTCACTACTAGCACTATCCATAGTTATGTTATATAAATCATTTTGTACTTGATCTACAGCTTCTAGTGCAGTTACCTCATCTTCTAATGTAAGTTTTTTAATACTAGTAGCAAGTGTAGTTAGCTCTCTTTTAACAGCACCATCTTTTATCTCACTTACATATGCCATAGTATTAGATATAGGATTAGCTGATAGTATCTCTATAAGTACACTATCACTTACCTCTTTACTATCTACTCTTTTTCTAATAAAGTCTTCATCTATAGGCATATCAGCGTGATTGAGAGCTTCCATAACAGCAAATACTTTTTGATGAGCAGGGAGATAGAAATCACTAGGCTTTAATACTCCTAATATATCTTCAATAATCTCATGATCAAAAAGTATTGAGCTTAATACTGCTCTTTCTATGTTTAATGAGTATATATTATCCATATGTGTGAGTATCCCTTGAATTTGTATATATGTACTATATACTTATATTTAATATTGTATTTTATCTAAATGGTACTGAAAAGTTTAAGAGGGGAGTAAGAATTAGGAGTTTTCTATAGATAAGAGCTTTTAACTCTTATCTTAAGATATGTTATTTAGCTGCTTGTGCTTCTTTAATCCAAGCATCAACTTTTACTGCATTTCTTTTTAACCATATTTGAGTATGTTTCTTAATATCTTTAGCCTTATTTTGACCTTTTCGCATAAGTAAATTTTGACCACTTACGTCATTTACATTTAATTTAACAATATCAAATAGCTTTGCAATATCTTTATGCTTAGTATTTACACTTTGATTTGCAACTATTTTTTGTGAATTAACTGGAAAACCATAATCAGACCCATTTGAGAGTTTAGTCGAAACTCCACTTGGATTAGCTGACTTTGTTACCTGTAAAAAAACTATATCTTTTCCAGGAATTAGTTCACCACTTAACCAATAAGGAGTCCATGTAAAAAATATAACTGGTTTACCTGTTTTATACCTTGCCATAGTATCAGAAAGTAATGCTGAGTATGTACCTTGGTTATGATCTATAGTATCTCTTAATTTAAATGCATCTAAATGGTATTCAATAGTATCAGCTACTTCCCATCCAACACTAGCACCAGTTAAGTCTGCCTTACCATTACCACTTGAATCAAATAGTTTAGCTATTTTAGGATCACTTAAATCACTTATATATTTGATATTATACTTATCAGCTGTTTTTTTATCTATTACATATCCAGATGCACAGTTTGCAATATAGGCAGATGAGATAGCAAGTTTCTCTTTTCCTACACCTTTTATCATATTAGTTTGTATTGGGTCCCAATGTGCAGCCATAAAATATACATCATCACTTTTTGCGTTATCTGCTATTGTTTGAAATGCAATTGTATATTTTAAGTCATTTGAAACCTCTACTGTATGACCCATTTTTTTCAATATCTCTGCTACAATTTGTAATTGAAATGCTTCTTCTTGAAGTGTAGTTTTTAATGCTGTTACTTTTGCACCAAATAAACTCGATGTTAATACCACTGAAGCTGCTAAACCAATTAAACTCTTTTTTTTAAACATTTTTTCTCCTTAAGTTTGAAATATTCGTATAATAATAATTATTATATTATAATGTAGTTAAATATCTTATCGTTAATAAGGAAACTAATGTCAAATACTTACAAATATCAAAAACAACTCAGTTCTCTGCCTATGAGTAACCTAAATGATGCAAGTGAAAATCTCCTCAACTGGATAGAGCCTCTTGTTTCAACAGATAAATTTAATACTACAAAAAGTACTTTAGAAAATTTTATATCTAAAGAAGGTCCTATTCTTCATAAAAAACTAGAAGAGTATTCATTACAAAATGATGGCAATTGGTTAGCACCTTTATGGAAAGATATGTATCTTGATATAAGAGAACCTGTTGTAATCGATGTAAATTATTATGTAAAAATAATTACTGAACATTTAAAAGATAAATACTCTGCTACAAATATAGCAGGTGTCATTATCAATAAACTTACTGATATATATGAAAGTGTTGCAGATGAAACTTTTGAACCTGAAACAATAAAAAACACCCCTTTATGTATGGATGCATATAAAGAGATGTTTAAAGCAACAAAAATACCAAAACTTAATCGTGATGAATATAGTGTAATCCCAAAGAGTAAAACTAGTCATATAATTGTTATGTACAAAAATCACATGTTCAAACTAAATTTAACCGATTTAAATGGAAATAGATACTCGTATCAGATGATAGTAAATACACTTAACTCTCTTATAGATAGTAAAATAGAAGTAAATGAAACAAGTGTAGGTCTACTTACAACTGCATATAGAGATGAAGCTGCTATATTACTAGAAGAGATTATTTCAGTAGAGCAAAATTGCGAAAACTTTGAAGTATTAAAAGATGCTTTGTTTATGGTATGTATGGATGAGGACTCTAAAGATTTACATGAGTTTGGGATGAGCCTTATTGGAACAAATGAAAACAACAGATATTTTGATAAAAATTTACAATTAATTTTTAATCAAAAAGGTGATTTTGGGTTCAATTTAGAACATACTGGTGCTGATGCTGGACCGTGGATTCATATTATTAATATAATTAACGAAGAACTCCATATGATGGATAAATATACGGATGATACATCTACTCAAGCTATTAAAATCGAACAACTTACTTGGAAACTAAATGAGTCTGTGAAAACACAATTAAACGATATAAGAAAAAAACATTCTACCAAAATCAATGATATACATCAAGAGATTATTTATTTTGAAGATTTTGGTAGTATTAAAATCAAAAGTCTAAAGATAAGCCCTGATGCATTTTTACATTTAGCACTTCAACTTGCACAATACAGAACTTTCGGTAAAGTAAGAAGTACTTATGAAGCTACGGCAACAAGAGGATACTTAAAAGGTAGAACTGAATGTAGTAGACCTATCTCAACAGAACTTGTGAAATTTATTGAAGTATTTGAAGATAATCAAACAGACACTTCCACTTTAAAAGAACTTATGGCAGCATCTTGTAAACAACATAGTATTAGAATAAAAGAGTGTTTAGGCTCAGATGGAGTTGAGCGATACTTTTTTGCGTTAAAAAATATGTATACTTTATTTAATGAAGAGTTAGGATTAGAAGAGATGCCTAAATTATTTAATGATGCCTCTTACAAAGAATTAACATATAGTTTTTTATCAACTAGTAGAATAGAATCTAAATATTTCGATTTAGGTGGATTTGGACCAGTTGTTTCTGATGGATTTGGATTTTGGTATAACTTACTTGATAATAGAATAGATATGAATCTAATC
>JAONGR010000038.1 GCA_028375605.1 Arcobacteraceae bacterium | reverse complement strand
CAAATGGAAATCTCAAAAGTTTTGGTCACTTTAAAAACTTACTTGGGTTTAATGGTATTGTTATTAGTGGAGATATCAATGATAAGGTGGCATTAAAAGATTTAGAAGATTCATATAAATTTGACTATATTTTTCATCAAGCGGCTATTTCTGATACTACAGTTCTAGAACAAGATTTAATGATGAAAACAAATGTAAATGCTTACGAAGATTTATTAAAAATTGCAATTAAACATAATGCAAACATGATTTATGCATCTAGTGCAGCAACTTATGGAGATAGTGATAGGTTTGAAATAGGGTACGAACAACCAAATAATGCGTATGGTTTTTCAAAAGTGATGATGGATAATATCTCTTCTAAATATATAAAACAAGGCGTTGATATCTCTATTGTAGGATTAAAATACTTTAATGTATATGGTCCTAGAGAATTTTTTAAAAATAGCACATCTTCAATGGTTGTACAATTTGGACATCAAATTTTAAAAGGTCTTACTCCTAAATTATTTGAGGGAAGTGATAAGATATTAAGAGATTTTATTTATATTGATGACATTATACAAGCAAATATTAAAGCGTGTACTCCTAAAAAATCAGGTGTGTATAATGTAGGTACTGGAAAAGCTAGAAGTTTTGAAGATATTGTAACAATTTTACAAAAAGAGTTAGATATAGATAATGGAAAAGAATATATAGCTAATCCATTTGTAGGTTCGTACCAATTTTTTACACAAGCTAATATTGAAATTACAAAAGAGAATTTAGGTTATGAACCACAAGTTTCAATGGAAGATGGTATCAAAGCATATATTCCAGAAATTAAAAGATTATTCGAGACAGAGGTAAAATAATAATGCTAGACTCTTTTAATAAGGAACATAAACCTAATATTTTGGTAATCGGTGATTTAATGATTGACCATTATTTATGGGGAAGTACAAATAGAATTTCTCCTGAAGCACCAGTCCAAGTTGTTGATGTAAATAAAGAAACTACTGTTTTAGGTGGTGCTGGAAATGTAGTTAATAACCTTGTATCTTTGGGTGCAGAAGTTATGGTTATTTCTGTAGTAGGTGAAGATACAGTATCTTCTGAACTTACACAAATGTTAGAAGATATAAAAGTTAAACATACTTTGATTTGTGATAAGAATAGAAAAACAACTAAAAAAAGTAGAATAATTGCATCTGCACAACAAATTATTAGATATGATCAAGAATCAAAAGTAGATATTTCAGCTCAAAATGAAGAAGAAATAAGAACAAAATTATCAAATGTTATTGATCAATTTGATGTTATTTTAATTTCTGATTATGGTAAAGGTGTTATCACTGATACCCTTATGTCTAAAATTATTTCATTGACCTCTCAAAAAAAGATAAAGGTACTAGTTGATCCTAAAGGAGATGACTATACAAAATACATTGGTAGTTATTTATTAACTCCAAATAAAAAAGAGGCTCAAGAAGCTACAAAAATTGATATAAATGATGATGAAAGTTTAAAAGTTGCACTTAGAAAACTTCATAATACAGCAGGTTTACAAGTACCTATGATTACTTTAAGTGAAGATGGAATAGCTATTTTAGATGAAAACGACAATGTAGTAAAAAAACCTACTGTGGCAAGAGAAGTGTTTGATGTAACTGGTGCTGGTGATACTGTACTTGCTAGTTTAGGATACTGTTTAGCACAAGGTAAAAATATAACTGATTCTATGGAGTTTGCTAATTTGGCTGCTGGAGTTGTTGTTGGTAAAATAGGTAGTGCAACAGCAACTCAAGAAGAGATTGAGGAATATAAAGGGAGTCTCCATAAAAGTAGTATTGAATCGCATATTAAAACTTTTGACGAGATATCTCAAACAGTAGATAGACTGAAAAAACAAAATAAAAAGATCGTTTTTACAAACGGTTGTTTTGATATATTACATAAAGGTCATGTTCAGTATTTAGATAAGGCAAAATCATTTGGTGATGTTCTTATTTTGGGGCTTAATAGTGATGCAAGTGTGAGTGCTTTAAAGGGACCAAATAGACCTATAAATAATGAAGATGATAGAGGTTATATATTAGCTGCTTTAGAAAGTGTTGATTATGTAGTGAAATTTACAGATGATACGCCACTTAGTCTTATTGAAATAGTGAAACCAGATGTATTAGTTAAAGGTGGAGATTATGAGGGTAAAAAAGTTGTTGGTAGTGAAATAGCTGGTGAACTAAAGTTAGTCCAGTTTGTAGATGGTAAAAGTACTACTAAAACTATTGAAAAAATACAAGCTTGTGAATCTTAGTATTTAAAGTATTGGATAAAAATTGAAGATATTTATAGAGATACCTACTTGGCTTGGAGATGCAGTGATGGTAACTCCAGCTATTGAAAATATTATTAAAACATATCCTGATGCACAATTAGTCGTTTTTGGTTCTTTTGTTTCAACTAAACTTTTTAAAAACCATCCAAGTGTAGAACGAATAATTATTGATGATAGTAAAAAAGAGGGTAACAGATATAAAAATCTATTTCATTTTGCTAAAAGTGTCGGACAAGTTGATATCGCATTGAGTTTTCGTAAAAATTTTACAACCAAATTTTTATTCTTTTTTATTAACTCAAAACAAAAATATATCTATAAACGCTTTGATAAAGGACTAGATACTCATCAAGTTATACGATACAATGATTTTATAAATAGAAGCTTATCACTTACGACGATTCCCGATAAATTAAAAATATATCTTTCTAGTAAAAAAGAAAAAAACTCAAAACCTATACTTGGTTTAAATCCAGGTGCAACTTACGGAAGTGCCAAAAGATGGTACCCTGATGAGTTTGCTAAAGTAGCTATTGAATTATCAACAAAATATGATATAAAAATATTTGGTGGTCCGGGTGAAACGGATATTGCTGGTGATATTGAAAATAAACTAAAAAATACAGGTGTATTAAATTTTGAAAATTTAGCAGGTAAAACAAGTGTTGAAGAACTTATAGAAAATATATCTACTTTAGATCTGTTTATAACAAATGACTCTGGTCCTATGCATGTAGCAGCAGCTTTTAATGTACCTACAGTTTCTATTTTTGGACCTACCCGCCATAATGAAACGAATCAATGGCAAAATGAACATGAGATGCTTCTACGTAAAGATATAGAATGTGCACCATGTATGAAAAGAGCTTGTCCATTAAAAGATGAAAAAGAACATCATGCCTGTATGAAGAATATTACTTCTCAGGATGTTATAAATAGACTCCATAAAGAATCAATGATATAATGAAATTAGTTACATTACTATCTGTATCTCTTTTTTCATCTATACTACTAGCCAATCCTACACCCAAATTATTACTACTTAAAACATATAAAGACCAAAATACTACAAATTGGGTTATGAGTGAGAAACTTGATGGTATAAGAGCTTATTGGGATGGTAATCAACTATTAACTAGAAGTGGTAAAAAAATATACGCTCCAAAATGGTTTACAAAAGACTATCCAAATTTTGAAATAGATGGTGAATTATGGACTAAAAGAGGGGACTTTGAAAATATTTCTTCAATAGTAAGAGATAAGATTCCTAGTAAAAATTGGTCACAAATAAAGCATTATATTTTTGAAGTACCAAATACTAAAGGTGGATTATTTCAAAGATTAGAAAAAGTAAAACCATATGAAAATGACTATATTAAGATTTTACCACAAATACTTATTCGTAATATAGAGCATCAAAAAAATTATTTAAAAGAAGTTGAGTCTAAAAATGGAGAAGGAATTGTTGTTCGAGATTCCAATGTTTTATACATAAATAAACGAACATCTAAGGCTTTAAAAGTAAAAAGTTTTAAAGATACTGAATGTAAAATAGTGGGATTTACAGAAGGAAACGGAAAATATTTGAACAAAGTAGGGGCAATTATTTGTCAATTATCAAGTCAAATTACATTCAAAATAGGGAGTGGTATGGATGATAAATTTAGAAATAATCCTCCCAAAATAGGAACAATAGTTACCTTTAAATATCAAAATTTTACTAAATATGGAAAGCCCAGATTTCCTATATATTTAAGAATAAGAAAGAATTAATATGGAAACAAATTTACAAAAAAAGGCGCCTTTCATCTGGGATGAATACTCAGATCAACCACATGTTATAAAAGATAAATCATATAAAAGAGCTATGCGAAAAAGATATAAAAATGACTTTTTAAAAATGATTTCTACTAATATAATTATGTTTCCTTTATCAATATGTTTAATGAAACTATTTAGAAAAAAAGAAGATATTAACTTTAAAAAAGAAGAGTTTTATGGACTAGGTGTAAATCTTGATAAAGGTGATTTCCAACAGGAGCTTGTAGAAGAGCTTGGAGTTAAGTCGTTAATCATTAGACTCCCTTTAAATGATATACAAAATATCGATAAATATTACGAATTTGCAAAGAGTTTTGGAGATGACAAAAAAATCCTTTTAAATATAATGCAAAATAGAAAACATATCGATAATAAAGACCTATTACAGTTACACATAACGGAAATATTTAATACCTTTAAAGATATAACAACAGAATATCAAATAGGTACTACAATTAATAGAGCAAAGTGGGGCTTTTTTGCAGTGAAAGAATATCTTGAATTTTATAAAATTGTACAAGATATAAGGGATGATAACTATCATACACTTAAACTCGTTGGACCTTCTGTTATTGACTTTGAATATCACTATACTATACGAGCATTGTTTAATAATTTTCCTATAAAGTTTGATAAACTTTCCTCATTACTTTATGTAGATAGACGTGGTGCACCACAAAATACACAGATGGGAATATTTGATACTAAAAATAAAATAGAGATGCTCTATTCTTTAGTAAAATTAAGCCCAAAAATGAAAACAGATAATATTTATATCACTGAAGTAAATTGGCCTTTAAGTGGAACGGCACCATATGCACCTACGAGTGAAAATGAATGTGTATGTGAAGATTTATATGCACAATATATGGTAGACTATTTTCAAATTGCTAAAGATACAAATAAGATACAAAAAGTATTTTGGCACCAACTCATTGCTCCTGGATATGGACTCGTAGATAATAGAGATGGGAAGATTAGAAAAACAAAAGCATTTTATAAATTTAAAGAATTATTATATTAGTTTAAGTTATATTAATTTATTGATAATGATTATTAGTTTAAAGTTATGTTAAGAATCATTTCTATATACTTCTGATAATGATTATTAATAACAAAGGAAAAAAATGTTAAAAAATATACTTGCTACTGCATTAGTAGCAACAATTGGATTCTCAGCTACGAGTGAGGTGAATATTTATTCTCACAGACATTATGATACTGACAAACAACTATATAAGATGTTTGAAAAAAATACTGGTATTAAAGTAAATATTGTTAAAGCAAAAGCAAATGAACTTATGAAAAGATTAGAAAAAGAGGGAAAAAACTCTCCTGCTGATATCTTAATCACTTCAGATGCTGCTAGATTATATATAGCACAACAAAAAGGTTTATTACAAACTGTTAATTCAAGAGTTTTAAATGCAGCAATTCCAGCTAATTTAAGACAAAAAGATGGTTACTGGTACGCATTAACAAAAAGAGCTAGAGTTATTGTATACAATAAAGATAAAGTTAACCCTTCAGAACTATCAACATATGCTGCTTTAAGTAAGCCTGAATTAAAAGGTAAAGTTCTTATTAGAAAAGCAAATAATATCTATAACCAATCTCTTTTAGCTTCTATGGTTGCTAATGATGGTGAAAAAAGTGCAAAAGCTTGGGCTGGTGCAATGGTAAATAACTTTGCAAGAACTCCAAAAGGTAGTGATAGAGATCAAATGAAAGCAGTTGCTGCAAATGTTGGTGATGTTGCTGTTGTAAATACTTATTATGTAGGTAAACTTTTAAACTCTAAAAAAACTAGTGAAGTAGAAGTTGGTAAAAAAATGGGTGTATTTTTTCCAAATCAGAAGGAAAATGGAACACATATTAATATTTCAGGTGCTGGAGTTACTAAATATAGTAAAAATAAAGAAAATGCTGTTAAACTTCTAGAGTTTTTAGTTTCACCTAAAGCACAAAGTATGTTTGCAGAAGCAAATTATGAATATCCTGTAAATAAAAATGTAGAACCGTCACAACTTTTAAAGTCTTGGGGTACATTTAAAGAGGATACTTTAGCTTTAGAAGAATTAGGTAAAAATAATGCAAAAGCAGTAAAAATATTCAATGAGGTTAATTGGAAATAATATATGAATAAAGGCTTTCACATACCCTCTAATTGGATAAGTATTTCCACAGTATTAACAATTGTATTAATTATACCAATAGCATTAATTGTTTATAATGCTTTTGGTGCACAAAGTGATACTTTAATACATTTAAAAGAAACAGTATTAAGTGATTATATTATTAACACATTGATACTTTTAGCTGGAGTTTGTAGTCTAAGTTTAATTTTTGGAGTAGGAAGTGCTTATTTTATCACTTTCTATGAGTTTAAATATTCAAAATTTTTCTCTATCGTTCTTATCTTACCTTTTATCATCCCTTCTTACATTTTAGGTTTTATCTATTCTGATATATTAGGTTTTTATGGTCCTGTACATCTCGTTTTAATGGATTTGGGAGTGAAAGGTTTTTTTGATGTATTAAATATGAATTCTGTAATCATTATACTTTCACTTGCTCTTTATCCATATATCTATTTGATTGTAAAATCATCTTTTTCAAAACATTCCAGTTATTTACTTAATCCTGCATTATCTCTAGGAATTAGTAAAGTTAAAATATTTTATAAAATTATATTACCATTATCACGACCAGCTATTATTGGTGCTTTGTCTTTAGTTATGATGGAAACAATTAGTGAATATGGTTTAGTAAAATATTTTGGGGTTGATACATTAAGTACAGCTGTTTTTACAGCATGGTTTGGACTTGATGATCCAAATAGTGCTGCATATATTTCTACTATTGCTATGGCGATGGTATTTACTATCCTTGTAATCGAAAAAATAAATAGAGGAGGAGCAAGATATAAGGTAGAATCTGTCTCTGCTCCTATTAAAAAAACAAAAATAAAGGTTCTTGGACAAATTACGATTTTATCTTTTTTGTCTATTCCTTTTATATTTGGTTTTTTGATTCCTATTATTTGGATTTTAATCTATTCTGTAGAACATTATGTTCTTATTTTAGATGAAGAATTTATACAAACAGTTTTAAATAGTTTTTTAGTGGCATTTGTATCAGCACTATTAATTGTAACTATTGCAATAACACTTGGATATAGTGCGCGAATATTTGATAATAGATATATGAAATATTTATTAAAAGTTGCAACACTTGGTTATTCTATACCTGGTGCTGTTATTGCGGTTGGTATTATTATTGTGAGTTCAACTATAGATAATTATCTTATAGAAACATTTGATTTAGATGGTTTAGTTTTAGGTGGCACAATTGCAATGCTATGTTTTGCGTATACTGTTCGCTTTTTAGCAGTTGCATTAAATAGTGTAGAATCATCTTTTGAAAAAATAGGAATCAATGTAAATAAAGCTTCACGAGGTTTAAATAAATCTTTTTTAACTACTCTTATCAAAGTAGATTTACCACTTATAAAAAGTGGTGTATTTGCTGCATTTATTTTAGTATTTATTGATATTTTAAAAGAGTTACCTGCTACCTTGATTTTAAGACCATTTAACTATGAAACATTAGCTACTAAAACATTTGAACTTGCATCTATTGAGATGGTTCAAGAATCTTCAGTTTATGCTTTAAGTATAGTTCTTATCTCTATCATACCAATTATTTATACACTTAAGGAAACAAATGAAAAACATACTAACTCTAAGTAATATATCAAAATCTTTTGATAATACTGAAGTATTAAAAGATATTTCTGTAGATATTGAAAGAGGTAAGATTATATCATTATTAGGAAAAAGTGGTAGTGGAAAAAGTACATTATTAAATATTATTGCTGGTTTTGAAAGAAGTCAAAATGGTACAATGTTTTTAAATAATAAAGTACTATCAGATAAAAATACTTTTGTAGAACCACAGCAAAGAAATATAGGTTTTGTTTTTCAGAACTATGCACTTTTCCCACATATGACTATTTTTGATAATATTACATTTGGAATAGATAGTTTACCTAAAGAAGAAAAAATACAAATAGCTACTAAGCTTTTAAGTCTTGTTCATCTAAATGGTTTTGAAGCTAGATATCCTCATGAATTATCAGGAGGACAACAACAAAGAATAGCACTTATTCGAGCTATGGCATTAAATCCAGAACTTATTCTTTTAGATGAGCCTTTTAGTGGTATTGATACTATGTTAAAAGCTCAAATACAAAAAGAACTCTTAGCTATTTTAAAATCTACTCATAAAACTGCTATTATTGTTACTCATGATGCTAGTGAAGCTATGGCTATGAGTGATAAAATAATCTATTTAGATGATGGCAAAATCACTCAATACGGTACTCCTCAAAATATATATAAAAATCCAAAAACAAAAAATATAGCGAAAAGTTTTGGTGTAGCAAATTTCATTACAAAAGATAATAAAGAATATTGTGTACGTGTAGACGAATGTGAATTAGGAAATATAGGTGAATTTAAAGTATCTATTCTTTCTCAAAGTTTTCAAGGAGATAAATATATTTTGGATGTAAAATTTGATGAA
>JAONGR010000037.1 GCA_028375605.1 Arcobacteraceae bacterium | reverse complement strand
TGATGGAAAAATATTCTTTAATTTTAGAAGGTATATTTTCTCAATCTATTCAAAAAAATGAGATTTCTAATTTGTCATTATCTTTAATCCCAAGTATTTTTGCAACATTACAAGGTTTCTTGATTATATCTGATGATAAAACACTAATGATTGATTATATTGATAATCTTTTTTTATTATTAGAAAAAAATACAGTTGAGAATGAGAACTAAATGAAGCTTCTATTACTTACCTTTTTACCTTTGTGTCTATGGGGATATACGATAGATTTTAATAGCTCATTATTAAAAACACAAGAGATGAATAAAGGTTTAAAAGCTAAAAAACTGACTATTTTAGAATCAAAAATAGATTTAGACATTGCAAAAGGATATGATTATGGTAGTTTAGTATTTAATGAAAACATATCTAAAACGAATAATGCAGGATATGCATTTGGTATGAAATTGTCCTCAAGGGAGGCTACTTTTGCAGACTTTGGTTTTGCAGATTTTTTAGCTCATTCTCCTAGTCCTATGGATAGTTCAGTTTTAGATGTACAATCAGATGACTTAAATAACCCAGAATCAAGAACCAATTTTGAAACGAAACTTACGTATACATTACCAATTTTTACAGGATTTAAACTAAAAAATGCAAAAAAGATGGCAAAACTACAAATTTTAGCAAAAATATTTCAGTATAAATATGATGAAAAGGCTTTATCCTTAGAAGTTTTAAAAGCATACAATGGTGCTGTAACAGCAAAAGAATTTATAAAAGCAACCAAAAAAGCGAAAGAAGCCACATCTTCATTTGTAAATTTTGCACATGAGTTATTTAATGAAGGATTAGTTACTTCAATAGATGTGAAACAGGCAAAAGTATATGACATGGGTGTAGATTCAGAAATATTAAAAGCAGCAAACAGATATGAATTGGCTATTTCATATTTACGTTTTCTTACATCAGACAACCTGATAAGTAATGTTGGATTTTTTAAGAGTATAGAGAATGAGATAATAAATGTAAAAGAGTTACAAGAAAAAGCCTATAAAAATAGAGATGATTTTTCTTCTATGAAATATAATACTCAAACAATAAAATCAAAAATTGATATGGAAAAATCAGATTATTTTCCCAAAGTTGGTGCGCAAATAGAATATGGTTATAATGACGATGAATTTAATAATATAAATGATGAACACGACTACTATATGGCTGCTATAGGATTATCATATAATTTATTTGATGGTTTTATCACATCAGCAAAAAAACAAAAAGCTCAAATAGAATATCAAAAAATGAAACATTATTACGATTATATGAAAGATGGTATAGGATTAGAGGTTGAAAAAAATATATTAACACTCCTTACAAAACAAAAAATACTAAATCAAAAAATAAAAGCAAATAATCTTTCAGACGAAGTGTTAGAACAATCTCAAGAATTATATAAAAACCATTTGATTAATATGAGTAATTTACTTCTTCAACAAGCAAATCAACAAAAAGCCAATGCCGAGATGATTTTGGCAAAATATGAAAAATCCTTAGCCGCAGGAAAATTAAAAATATCTCTAGGAGAGAATTTAAAATGAAAAATTTAATTAAAATATTTATACTTTTATTACTAGGTGCAAACATCTTATTAGAAGCTAAAAGCATCGAATTAAGTGGAACAGTTATTTCTGATAATGAAAAATATATAACAAGTCGATTTATGGGTTATATCAAAAATGTAAATGTCGCTGAAGGTGACATGGTTACAAAAGGTACATTACTTTATTCTATCGATTCTACTGAAATTGATAGTAGAAAAAGACAAGCGATGCTCAGTATTCAGATGTATGAAAATCAATATATAACAATGCTTAGAAATTATGAAAGATATAAAAGATTGTACGAAAAAGGGTTAGTATCTAAATTTGAAGTGGAACAATTAGAACTTGGTAGTAAAAATCTAAAAGATATGGTAGAGATAAGTAAATTACAAATAAAAGAAGTCGAAAATCAATATCTTTATTTGACTATAAAAGCTCCAAATGATGGTGTAATAGTACAAAAAAATATAAAAACAGGAGAGATGGCTATTCCTGGTATGACGGCACTTATATTATCTGATTTAAGTACATTAAAAATAAAAACAGAAGTAAGTGAAAATGATTTAAAAAATATCTATCTTGGTCAAAAAGCCAATATCATAATCCCTTCAATGAATTTAAAAACAACAGGAAAAATAACTGCAATTATTCCAAGTTCAAATCCTATGACACATTCTTTTACGATTAAATTATCTTTTGAAACAAAATTAAATATATATCCAGGAATGTATTCGACTATACTTATTGAAACGAATAAAGATTAGCAATGAAAAATGATAAAAATATAGCAGGTAAATTGGCATCAACATTTATAGAGCATCCATTAACAATAGTTCTTGCTGTGTTCATTTTAGTAGTTGGATATATGGCATTAAATTTGACGCCAAGAGAAGAAAATCCTCAAATTAAAGTTTCCGGAGGTGCCGTTATTGTAGGTATGCCAGGTGCTAGTGCTTCAGAGATACAAAAAGTGATTATAGAGCCATTAGAGCGTAAAATACGCGCTATAAAAAGGATAGAAAATATTTACTCGATTGCAAAAGAATCTGTAGGTATTATACAAATTCAATATTATATTGGTGAAGATAAGGCAGATTCAGATTTGAAATTATATGACCAAATAATGAGAAATATGGATTATATGCCAAAAGGTGCAATGCAACCTATAATTAAAACCATGGATATAGACACAGATATACCCATAGCTACAATTGCTTTTTATTCAAAGAATAATAACTTATCTCAAACAGAGTTGTCTTCAAAAATAAGTAAAGTAGGTCATGAAATAAATAAAATTCAAAATGTAGCTGTTGTTGATTTAAAAGGTGAAAAAAAAGAACAATATAATGTTCAAGTTGACTTAGGAAAATTATCAGGTTACCACTTGTCTTTAGGACAGATTATGCAATCTATAGAAGGGCTCTCTTTTAAATTGCCAGATGCAAAAGGTGAAACAAAATCAAATGAGATAGTTATGTTCGGAATTCAAAGTACAATTGAAAGTGAAAAAGATTTAAAAAATATATTGATCGCTTCTTATATGGGAAGTCCAATTTATTTAAAAGATATAGCAAACGTAACCAAAAGTTTTGATATCCAAAATAAAAAAAGTGCTTTATTATATCTAAAAGATTCAAATGAAATAGACCAAGTTACTTTGACAGTTTCAAAACTACAAGGATCAAATACTGTTGTAATTAATAATAAAATTTTTAAATACTTAGAGAGTATAAAAGAAGATTTAATAAAAAATGATATAGGATACATCATAACAAGAGATGATGGCTATACCGCTAATCATGCTGTCAATGAGCTTGTATTTCATCTTCTTATATCAATAGTTATTATAGCAATACTACTTATCTTTACATTAGGTTTTAAAGAAGCTTTGATAGTTTCACTAACAGTACCGATGATTTTAGCTCTTACTCTATTTATAGGCTTTTTAATAGGGGAAACAATAAATCGTATTACACTTTTTGCTTTACTTCTGTCTCTTGGGCTATTAGTAGATGCAGCAATTATAGTTATCGAAAATATACATAGGCATTTACATGATCGAAGTAGTAAAGATAAAACAATTAAACAAATTGCAATAGAAGCAACAAATGAGATAGGAAATCCGACAAACATAGCAACCTTAGCAATTATTATGACATTTATTCCTATGTTTTTTGTAGGCGGAATGATGGGGCAATTTATGCATCCTTTACCAGTTTTTGTTCCTATTGCATTATTGATGTCTTTATTTGTTGCTTATATATTTACTCCTTATTTAGTAAATAAATTGTTGAAGAAGGATTCTTAGTATGAGTGAAATAAAACAATCAAGATTAGAAAAGCTTATTTTTGATATTTTAGAAAACAAAGCTAAGCGATTTATGGTTTTATTGATTACTTTTCTCTTATTTGTAATATCAATTTATTTGATACCTTTAGAAATCGTAAAAGCAAAAATGTTACCAGGAAAAGATAGTGATACTTTTTCCATATATGTTGATCTACCTGAGGGCTCGTCTATAGTACAAACAAAAGAGGTAACCTCTTGTATTGCTAAAAAGTTACAAAAAGAGGATGTGGTAACTTCTATTTCAGTATTTTTAGCAGAAGGATTACCACTTGATTTTGCAGGTATGGTAAAAGGAAGCGCACTAAAAGATGGTGAAAATGTATCTGAAATTATGGTTAATATAAAAAGAGCTATGAGCAGAGAGGAACAAAGTTTTAATTTAGTACATAGAATTAGACCTCTTATTCAAAATAGCTGTAGTCTAAATAATGCTAATATTAAATTTGTAGAATTACCTGCTGGTCCTCCTGTATTAGCTGATGTGGTAGCTGAAGTGTATGGTGGTAAAAATTTTAAAAGCAGAGTAATATTCTCACATAAAATTGCTGAAGTGTTTAAAAAACAAAAAACTTTAGTTGATATTGATGTGTTGGCAGATCAACCCTATACTAAGTATAGTTTGAAGTTAAATAATAACAAAGTCTTACGAAGTGAAGTAAGTTTAGCTCAGGTAAAAAAAATATTATATTTAGCATTTGAAGGTATGAATGCTGGAGTAATTAATGAATCAGAGGCTCAAAATCAAATACCTATTTTTCTACGTCTTGATAAATCAAGATTATTTGAAAAGTTTACAAAAGAGGATGTTTTGAGTAAGCTTTCAAACTTAAAGTTAATGAATAAAAGAGGTATGATGATACCTTTAAGTGAATTTGTAACTATACATGAAAAGTTACAAGAACCAACACTAACTTCTAAGAATTTAAATCCTATGATTAATGTAGTCGCTCAAACAGATAAGGATAGTCAAATATATCCACTGTTAGACTCACGAAATTATATTTTAGAAAATTTTATAAACGAGTATGATATTAGTAAAACTAATTTATTGAACTTATCATTAAGAGATAAAAAAACAGATGAAATTTTTGTTATTAAATTTGATGGTGAGTTAAAAGTTACAATTGATACATTTATAGAACTAGGAGCAGCTTTTATTGGAGCGTTGGTATTGATATTTTTACTAATGGTTGTATATTATAAAAACTTTGCATTAGCAGGGGCGATTGTTTTATCAAGTTTTATATCAATAATTGGGGTAATTTTTGGGCATTTAATTATGGATATGTTGACAGAAGATACTTTTTATTTAACTGCTACTTCTTTAATAGGTTTTATTACGTTAATAGGAATAAATTCTCGAAATTCACTGCTTATCATTGATTTTGCAAAACAGCTTATGAAAGAAAAATCTTTTTCTGCAACCAAAGCGATTTCTATTGCAACAGCAACAAGAGCTAAACCTATCTTACTTACTGTATTAGCCATAGTCTTTGCGAGTAGTTTATTGGCTTCTGATGCAGTTTTTGGTGGTCTAGGGGTTGCTTTAATTGGTGGTACGTTAATGGCATATTTTGTTTCTATTCTTTTTGTTCCTGTATTGATTTTAAATAGTCTAAAGAGATTAGAATTATAAAATGCGATGTCTTAGCTGTCAGTCATTATCATTTAAAATTATATGTACACAATGTCAAGATGAGTTGTTAAAGCCATCTTTTTATAAAAGAGAATTATCAAAGGACTTTTTTGTATACAGTTTTTATAAATATGCTGAGGTTAACGAATTATTAAATACAAAATATGAATTTTATGGAGATAGAGTTTATAACATTTTAGCCTCTTTATCATTTGCTGAATTTGCAAAGAATTTTCAATATGAAAATAGTATAACAGCAATTGCAATAGATGATCATACTCGACATGATTTTTCTCATACTGCAATTTTAACTAGGCATTTAAAATCAACATATATTATTCCTAAATACGATCTTTTAAAAGTACAAAATCAGATCAAATATGCAGGTAAAAATTTAGAGTTTAGAAAGAAAAATAAAAGAAATTTTATATATAAAGGTGAGAAGCATTGTCAAGTGATTTTAGTTGATGATATAATTACTACTGGTAGTACTTTACTAGAAGCAAAGGAAATTTTAGAAAAAAATAATTGCGAAGTATTATTCGCGTTAAGTATAAGTGATGCTAATATATAAATTTTAATATTTGTGATAAATGAGAATAAAAGTATCACTTTTATTCTCATAGGTTAACCGACCACTATTTATGAACAGTGACCGCCACCACAGCATCCACCAGTTGGTGCGGGTGCTTGCATTGATATTTGGAAAGTATTTCCATTCTCTTGTAATGCAAATCCATGTTTACCACAAAATTCATCATTCATTTTCTTTACCATAGAATTTGCACTTATCAATGCATCATCATTTGACTCGAAAGTCGCATTATTTTCTAATCCACTTCTTCTGAAACAACCACACTCTTTATCTACATTTACTGTATACATTTTAATCCTTTTTATTGTGAAATCGCAATATATCTATATTAACTTTATAATTCATTAATAAATTTAACTTAATTCATTAAATTTACTTTTAAAGATAAGTAATGAAAGAGTATGATAGAATTTCGCATAAATGTTCGTTGGAATCGAGAAAGGATAATTTTGGTAGCAATAGTTGATTATAATATGGGGAATTTAGCAAGTGTGTATAATGCATGTAAACTTGTTGGTGTAGATGCTAATATAGTAAATGACCCATTGCAAATAAAAGAATATGACAGAGTTATTTTACCAGGAGTTGGGGCATTTAAAGATGCTATGGAAAATTTAAAAAGTACAGGTATGTATGATGCAATTTTAGAATTTTCAAAAACTGGTAAACCTATCATAGGAATCTGTTTGGGGATGCAGCTTTTATTTGAATCATCAGAAGAGTTTGGTTTAACAGAAGGTTTAGGACTTATACCTGGTAAGGTAGTCTCTTTTGATAAATCAAGAATGGATATGGATGACCATAAAGTACCTCATATGGGATGGAATAAAGTTTTTCATGACAATTGTCAATTATTTGATGGTTTAGAAAATCCATACTTATATTTTGTACACTCTTATCACGTAGTTACAGAAGAAAAATATTCTATAGGAAAAACACATTACGGATATGATTTTACTAGTGCGGTACAAAAAGAAAATATATATGGTTTTCAACCACATCCAGAAAAGTCACATGATAATGGTATAAAAATACTAGAAAATTTTATGAAAATCTAAATTTTAATTTCAAGCATTTAAAAGAAATAAGTTTTTAAGGAAAATAGTTAATGGAGAAAGTGGTAATAATTGGTGGTGGATACGCAGGTATCTATGCATTAAGAGAATTAGTTAAAAACAGAGATATTAAAATTACATTGATAGATAAACATACGTTCCATAATTTACAACCAGAAGTGTATGATCTGATTGCAAATAAATCAAATATGGCAGATGTTACAATTGATTTAACAACTTTATGTATGGGTATGGATCATGATTATTTAGAATTTAAAAATTTAAAAGTAAGAAAAATTGATACTGAAAAAAATAGAATCTATACAGAAGAAAAAGAAACAGTAGATTTTGATTATTTAATAATGGCTGCAGGAACAAGAACATTTTTCCCATCAGCAATTGAAGGGTTAAATAACGCCGAAGATATTAAAAAACTACACAGAGCGATATTTTTTAAACAAAGTTTTGAGAATCAATTATTCGAAAAAATTTCAGATGAAGTGAAAAGATGTAACAACACTCATATTGTAGTAGTTGGTGCTGGTTTATCTGGTGTTGAAATTGCTGCGGAGATGGCATTTAATTCAAATAAGTTTTTCAAAAGAGGTAATTTTGCTTGTGATAATTTAAAAATATCTCTAATTAGTAGTTCTGAAACTATCTTACCCGGACTATCTAGTGATGTGATTAATATGTCTCATAAAAGACTTAAAGATTTAGGAATCAATGTAATAACTGGTTCAAAAATGGAAAGATGTGATGAAGAATATATTTATTTAACGAATGGAACTAAAATTAGTCAATCATTTATTGTATTTGCTGGAGGTATTGAAGCAAATAAAATAACAGATGTTTTAGGAGTAGCTACAAATCGTAAAGGTCAAATCCTTGTAAATGAATATATGCAAACAGATAAGTTTGAAAATATATTTGCTATTGGTGATATGGCAGAGATAAAAGATAAAAAAGGTGAGATTTTACCTCCAAATGTAACAGTAGCTAGATATAGTGGTACTAGTACAGGTCAAAATGTAAATAGAATGATTAAAGGTAAAAAGCTACATGCTTGTTATCCTAAACTTGATGGTATATTAATTGCTCTTGGTGGTAAATATGCTGTTGGTAACTTATATGGTCTGTTAAATGTAAAAGGTTTAATCGCTTATTATATTAAAAAATATGTATTTGACTCTTACCGAGCACCATTGTTAAGACTTATTAAAATAGGCTACAAAAAACTAAATAAATTAAAATAAAGATTTAGTACTTCATAATTTAATATTTTGTAGAAAAGGTTTATATAAGCTTCTTCTACAGGTATTTATTATATTCTTCTACTAATACAACATCAAACTAAATAAACTGATATAAAAGAGAAAATATGGAAAAGCACTTATTAGAATACATAGAGATAAAAGATTTTAAATGTTTTAAAGATTTTGAAGCAAAAGGATTTAAAAGAGTTAATCTAATAGGTGGAAAGAATAATGTTGGTAAGACAGCTTTTATGGAGGCTTGTTTTGTTAATACACATTCTTCTGATATCGATTCTATATTTAGAGCGATTGCAAGCAACAATTATGCACGAAATATATTAGAACAAATTGGTAAGAAATATTTAAAAGATGATTTAATTAAAAACTTTGAGTATACCAAATATCATTGTATTCATTCGAATGTAAAAGAAATTGAAACAGAGATAATAAACAGTAATGGGAGAAAAGAATATAAATTTGTACTCGATAAAGATGAACTAATTATTAATGCTAATGATTTTTCATACCAGCTCAATTTTATAAAAAATATAAAATTTATAAATAATCTTGGTTTCACAAATAAAGCCTTAAAAGAAATATATACTACTGTTCAAAAGAAAGATAAAGAAGATATTTTGTATAAATTTATCAACGAATTTGATAATAATATTGATAAATTTAAAATAATGGGTGGTGAAAATCCTGAATGCAAAGTTATTGATAGAGATGAATACCAAAATATAAATGAATTTGGTGATGGATTAAAACATTATATTTCTATTATTTGTTCTTTATATGCTTGCGAAAATGGATATTTATTTATTGATGAGATAGATAATGGTATTCACTATACTCAACTTGACAGATTGTGGGAAATTATATTAACTATTTCAAAAGAACAAAATGTACAAGTATTTGCTACTACTCATTCTAAAGAGTGTATTGATGCGTATGTTAGAGTTTCTAAAAAAATTGAAGATGAAGAGATATGTTTTATAGAACTTGGTAAAAATGATAATAAATTAGAATCAATTACTTATAATTATGAAGAAGTAATTAGTCAAGTAACTGACCAACAGGATTTAAGAGGATGGTAAAAATAATTTGTGAAGGTGGTGATGACCATTCCTTTTTACAGCTTTTATTAATACATCTTCAAGAAAATGAACTTATAACAGATAAGATAGTAAGTTTTGGTTCATACATTCAACCTATGGCAGGAAAATCGAATCTACTAA
>JAONGR010000036.1 GCA_028375605.1 Arcobacteraceae bacterium | reverse complement strand
TCAGCCTTATAACCCATACCATAAATATTTTTAATATATAAATTTGGTACCTTTTTTCGTAAACGAGAAATAATATTTTTTAAATTCCTAATATCTGCATTAACATCAAAGTCATCAATCCATACTGCTTCAATTAGCTCATCCGCAGTACATATTCGTTCATTATTACTTAACATTTTATCAACGAAAATAATTTCTTTTTTCGTTAATTCAATTATATTATTATTTTGTAATAGACTTTTATTCTTTTTTTCCCATACTAGAGATTCACTAATCCTAATTATATTACTATCGTCATTCAAGTTGTAATGATAAATTTTGTTACATAATTGAAATATGTCGTCTAAGAAAGCAGAATAATCTATAGGTTTAGTAAAAAATTGATGTATTCCCAAATTAACTAACGGTAACAAATAATTAAACTCATTTTGAGCTGATAAAACTACAACTTTCTGATTTTTATTCATTTTATATATTGCACCAACTAATTCTACACCGTCTAAATTTGGCATTTTTATATCTGATATAATCAAATCAAAATATTTATTTGTTTGATTAAAGTATTCTTTATATTTAGTAAGTCCATCTAATCCATCAATAGCCATTGTAACTTTTGGAAAAATATCTTTAAGTAATTCAAAAAATTCTTTTCTAAAATCAATGTCATCCTCAATAAAAAGTATAGTTAAATCTCTAGTATATTTTTTTAATAACCCATAGTCCATTCTAATCCTTTTAATACTAATATTAGCATTATATTTCTTATATTTATGTATAAAAGACTATACCATCCATATTATATAAAAGTAACTATTATGCTTAAATTTAATACTATTTAAGTATTATTTGCAGATACAATATCTTAAAATAGGAAAGAGATTCCATGATTGATAAACAAGTACTTAAAAATATAACTGTTCTATATGTTGAAGATGAATTTGTAATCCAAGAAGGGATTACAGAAACTCTAGACCTTTTTGGTATTGAGGTTATTTCTGCTCAAAATGGACAAGAAGGTTTATCTATTTTTAAAACTTCTCATAAAAAAATAGACCTAATTTTAACAGATATTAAAATGCCAAAACTAGATGGGTTGAATATGATTGCAGAAATTAGAAAAGTTAGCAAAGATATACCTGTTGTTATTACGACTGCTCATCAAGAAACAAACTTTCTGATGCAATCTATTGAATTAAATATTAGTGCTTATATATTAAAACCAATTGATATCTATAAATTGGAAGAATCATTAATAAAAGCAATATCTCCTAAAGTATTAGAAAAATCTTTAATAGAAAAAAATAAAAAACTAGAAATTGAAATCAAAATAAATGAAGAAAAACAGCAAATTATAGAAACGCAATCAAGATTTGCGGCTATGGGTGAAATGATAAGTATGATTGCTCATCAGTGGAGACAGCCCTTAGCTTCAATTGGAACAGCCTCTTTTAATTTAAAATATAAATTAATTTCTGAAAAATTCAATTTAGAAACACAAGAAGGTAGAAAAGAACAATCACTTTTTTTTAGTCATAAACTTGATGAAATAGAGTTTTATGTACAAAACCTCACTGCGACGATAGATGATTTTAAGAATTTCTTCAAGACAGATAAAGTCCTTATTCACACAACTGTTGATAATACAATAAAACATAGTCTGAAATTAATACAAAAAGATTTAGAATCAAATAATATTGAACTAGTCCTCAATTTTAACAGTAAAAACCTGATAAATATTTATCAAAATGAAATTATACATGTAATCATAAATATATTAAAAAATGCTCAAGAGAAACTTTTAGAAAACAAGACTAAAAATGCAAAAATTGAAATTAAAAGTCAAGATTTAGCTAATAGTATTAGACTAGATATATATGATAATGGAGGGGGAATAAAAAAAGATAACTTAGATGTTATTTTCGAACCATATTTTTCAACTAAAAAAGAAAAAAATGGTACTGGTATCGGTCTATATATGTCAAAAATTATAATTGAAAAGAATCATCAAGGTAAATTATATGCTACAAATATTAAAGATGGCATCAACTTTTCCATTATCTTACATTCTATGATATGATTGTATAAAATATTTAAGGGTTATTAGTTGAAGATTATTATCTGTATTCTTATTTTTTTCAATGTTCTATTTGCACAAACTACAAGTTTGACTAAAAAAGAAAAAGCATGGATTAGATATAACGAAATAAAAATAGGTGTTCCTGATTTATATCCTCTATCTTATATAAATAAAGATAATCAGATGGATGGGTTTTCTAATGACATTCTTAAACTTATAATTAAAAAATATTATCTTAAAACTAAAATAGTTAGTCATGGTCAAAACAGCACACTTGCCAATTTCAATAAAAATAGCATTGATATAATACCTATAATAACTAATACAAAGACAAACAGTAGTCTTGGTCAATACTCATCTGAAATTCTACAAATTAAAAATATTCTTTTTGTAAAAAAAGAGCAAAATAATATCAACTCTTTTGAAGATTTAAAATATAAAAAAGTTGCAATTATTACAGAAGAAACAGCTCCTTCTAAAATAACAGAAAAAAACTATCATATAAAGATGGTTAAAACAAAAAATATTCAAGACTCTGTAGAAAAACTACTTAGAGGTGATGTTGATGCAATAATTGCTTCTCCGATAGTTATACAGAAGTATCTAGAAGACAATCTAATTATTGGATTAAAAGCAATGCCACTTATTAGTTTTGAACCCTCAAGCTTATATTTTTTCACAAATAAAAAGAAAACCGAATTATATTCAATCATAGAAAAAGGATTAAATTCTATTACCATAAGAGAAGAAAAAGAAATATTTGATAAATGGTTTTTAAAAGATCTAGCAAATTTACCTTTAAAACTTACAAAAGAAGAGATAAACCATTTATCAAATAAACAAAGCATAAATATGTGTGTTAATCCAAATGCAATGCCTTATCAAAAAATAAAGAATCATAAACATATTGGTATAGTAGCAGATTATATAAAAGATTTTCAAGAAAAAATCGGTATCCCTATAAATCTTGTAGAAACAAATACTATGGATCAATCTTTAGAATATTTAAGAAACCGAAAATGTGATATTCTTTCTTTGGTAGTGAATACAGAAAATACAAAAAAATATATAAGTTTTACTAAACCATACATAACTGCACCTTTAGTTTTAGTTACGAAAAGAAGTGTGACTTTTATCAGTGACTTAAAGACTTTACATGATAAAAAAATAGGTATTCAAAAAAACTTTACAAATAATGAAAAAATAAGACAAGAATATCCTGATATAGATATTGTTGAACAAAATAACCTCCGTGAAAGTTTGAAAAAAGTTGAAAAAGGGAAACTTTTTGGACATATAACCACACATCTTAACGTCGCTTATGCTATTCAAGAGGAATTTTATGGAAATCTACAAATATCAGGTAAATTTGAAAATGAATCTAATTTATCTATTGGTGTAAGAAATGATGACCCGATTCTTTTAAATATTTTTGAGAAAGTAGTTATATCTATAAATGATGAGCTCAAACAAAAAATCATGAATAACTGGGTATCAATTAAATTTGAAAAAATATTTGATTATCAATTACTGTGGAAAATTCTAACCTTTTTTCTTTTTATTTTATTAATTATTTTGTACACATATATAATGCAACGTAAATATATACGAAAAATAACAAAAGCAAAAGATGAAATTGAAACTTTAAATAGTACCTTAGAAAAAAAAGTACAAAAAAGAACTAATGAATTAGAACTTTCAAACAATAAACTAATCCTAAAAACACTTGAACTTGAAGAATTAAACAGCAGTCTAGATATTAGAATTAAAGAAGAAATAAACAATAGAAAAAAGCAAGAAGAGCTTTTAATCCAACAATCAAAACTTGCAGAAATGGGTGAAATGATTAGTATGATTGCCCATCAATGGAGACAACCATTAAGTGCATTAAGTACAATTATTCAAAATATTCATTTAAGATATTCGCTTGAAAAATTAGATAAAGACTATTTAGAAAAACAAAGGATCCTAAGTAAAGCACTTACAGAAAAAATGTCAAAAACTATAGAGGATTTTAGGAATTTTTTTAAACCAAATAAAGAAAAACAAAGTTTCTCTATAAAAGATGCTATAAATCAAACTATTTTTCTTATTGATGATAGTTTCAAAAGTAGTAATATAAAAATAGAATGTACAGTTTTAGATGATATATCAATATATGGTTACGAGAGTGAATTTTCTCAAGTTTTATTAAACATTCTTACTAATGCAAAAGATGCATTTTTAGAAAACAATATAGATGATCCTAATATCACCATAGAAACAAAACAAGTTCAAACACACATTAAAATTTTAATTTCTGATAATGCAGGTGGAATCAGTAAATCAATCATAAATAAAATATTTGAACCTTATTTTACTACAAAAACCAATTATAATGGTACTGGACTTGGACTGTACATGAGTAAAATAATTATAGAACAAAATATGCAAGGGCAATTAAGTGTTCAAAATATTCCAAATGGAGTTAAATTTTCTATTTATATTCCAATAAATATAAATCATAAACTTTCAATAGAACATAAAATAGATTAAAGACATTGTTTCTAGTTCTTTATTATATGTTATGTATCTAGATTCTTTCTTTTAATAAGCTTTACAATCCAAATTTTTTTCGATTAAATTCTTTTTATTAGCAAAAAAACATCCAAAAATAAATCAAAATGATACACTTTGAATACTCTCTTTAGTAATAATTAATTATGACAATTAATTATAAAAGAAGGTAAATATGAATAATAATAAACTACAAGAACGTAAAACAAAGGTATTTGCAAGAGGACAAGGTAATGCTTATCCTGTTTTTGTTAAAGAAGCAAAAAATGCCGAATTATGGGATGTAGAAGATAGAAGGTTTATTGATTTTGGAACAGGTATTGCTGTATGTAACACAGGACATAGTCATCCAAAAATTGTTAAATCAGTAACTGAACAAATCCAAAAATTTAGTCACACATGTGTAATGGTTAATCCATATGAAGTAGCTGTTGAATTAGCTGAAAAACTTGTAGAGATTGCACCTGGTGATAGTGAGAAAAAAACTATTTTTGTTACTACTGGTGCAGAAGCAGTTGAAAACTGTGTAAAGATCGCCAAGGCTCATACAGGTAGACGTGGAATAATTGCATTTAATGGTTCTTTTCATGGTAGAACAAATTTAACTATGGGTCTTACTGGAAAGATAGCTCCATACAAAAAATCTTTTGGACCATTTCCTGGTGACATATATCATGTGCCCTTCCCAGCTAGTACATATGATGCAACAATTAATGATTCACTAAAAGCTATAAAAAATTTATTTAAAGTTGATATTGAACCAAATGATGTTGCTGCAATTATAATTGAACCTATTCAAGGTGAAGGTGGTTTTTATTCAACTCCTACAAAACTTTTACAAGAATTAAGAAAAATCTGTGATGAGCATGGAATTGTATTAATTTTTGATGAGATTCAATCGGGTTTTGGAAGAACAGGAAAAATGTTTAATGCCGAATATTCAGGAATTGAAGCAGATTTAATGACTATGGCAAAAGGTATTGCAGGTGGATATCCTTTATCCGCAGTAGTTGGAAAAGCAGAAATCATGGATGCCCCTGTTCCGGGTGGTCTTGGTGGAACTTATGGTGGTTCTCCAGTTGCTTGTGCTGCTGCTTTAGCAGTATTAGAGATTATAGAAGAAGAAGATTTACTTAATAGATCAGTTCAAATAGGTGATTTATTTAATGCTAGATTAACTCAATTACAATCAAAATTTCCAAACTTAATTGGTGAAGTAAGAAATAAAGGTGCAATGATAGCTATTGAATTAACAGTGGATGGTGATTTACAAAAACCGAACACAGATTTAACAAAAGCAATTATGTCAAAAGCAGAAGAGTTTGGATTGATTTTATTATCTTGTGGATTTAATAGCAATGTAGTGAGATTTTTACCAGCTTTAACAATAACTGATGAAATAGTAAATGAAGGGTTAGATAAATTCTTTGATTTATTTAATAGTGTTGCGTAGCTTCTAATATTTTAATGTAAAAAGGAAAGATATATAATGAAAATAATAATAAACCAAATTGAAATTATTGATTATGAGATGTCAATAAATTCCAAAACAATAATAAATTCAATAGATAAAAATAGACTTTGTGAGGATATCATGATATTTCCAGAATTATCTCTTACTGGATTTCCTTCAGATGACAATATAGACTATTTATGGAAAAAATCAAATATATATTTTCAAGAAATACTTTTTGCAAGTAAAAATACTGAGTCAACAATAATTATTGGACATATTGAAAAACAAGGTTTACTTTTCTATAACTCGTGTTTTTTTATTAAAAATGGGGAAATTACCCATGTGCATAGAAAATCTAAACTTTGGATTGATGATATTGATATATTTGAACATGGAAATGAATATGACGTAATTAATATTGACAACGTAACGTGTGGTGCACAAATTTGTTTTGAACTCGAATTTCCAGAAGGCTCGAGAGCATTGGCACAAAAAGGTGCAGAAGTGATATTTATGCCAAATGGGAATATGAAACCATATGAAAACGTTCATTATGTGCTTACTCAAGCTAGAGCAATAGAAAATCAATGTTTTGTAATCTCATGTAATTCTGTTGGTACAGGAAATGGAGGTGAGTTTGTAGGGGAAAGTCTTGTTGTTTCTCCAAGGGGAAAAATAATAAAAAAACTTGGTTCGAAACAAGAAATAATAGAGATCACAATTGACCTAGATGAAATAAAAGAATCTAGAACAAATTACAATTATATTAATTTACTTTAAAGGAAAGAATTATGAAAAACAATAATATAGAATTAAAAGCGACTTTAAGCTTATTTGGCTTAGTGCTATTTGGATTAGCGTATATGACACCAATGATCGTTTTCGGAACATACGGAATACTATATGAAGAATCAGGCGGAAATGTTGCAAGTTCATATGCATTCGCATTAATTGCAATGTTATTTACAGCAGGTAGTTATGCACTTATGGCATACAAGTACCCTTCATCAGGTTCTTCTTATACATATGTGTCGAGAGTTTTCGGAGAAAGAATCGGTTTTCTTGTTGGGTGGACTATTTTACTTGATTATCTATTCTTACCAATGGTTATTTGGTTAATTGGTGGAATTTACTTGGAAGCAATGGCACCTGGTATTCCTTTATGGTTTTGGATTGTTGCATTTATCGTTGTAACTTCTGGTCTTAATGTTATTGGATTTAATGTAGCAAAAAAAGTAAACCTTGTACTTATGTTATTACAAATTGCTATTATTGTTGCATTTTGTGCTTTAGCAATAATGTATATAAATAATTCTCCTGAAGCAATTCCAACTCCAAGTATGGAAGGTTTTTCTGGTAGTAATTTTACTCTAATCTTTTCTGGTGCAGCTATTGCTTGTTACTCATTTCTTGGATTTGATGCTGTTTCAACAATGGCAGAAGAAACAGAAAACCCAAAAAAGAATGTACCTAAAGCAATTTTATTAGTGACATTTATTGGTGGAGTTATTTTTGTTATTTCATCATATATCTTAAATATGGCATTTCCTGACATTAGTGTTTTTGCAGCTGAATCTGCTGCTGCAGATATCGCAATGCAAGTTGGTGGAGTTGTTTTCTCTTCTATTTTTGTTGCTACATTAATTATTGCTCAATTTACTTCAGGTGTTAGTGCACAAGCTAGTGCATCTCGATTAATGTTTGTTATGGGTAGAGATGGTGTATTACCAAAAAGTTTCTTTGGTAAACTTCACCCTAGTTTTAAAACACCTTTCTTTACTATTCTTTTAGTTGGTTTTATTGGACTATTAGCATTAAAAATGGATATTGCTACATCTACATCATTTATTAACTTTGGTGCATTTATCGCTTTTATTTTTGTAAATTTAAGTGCTATAAGTGAATTTTTTAAACTAGAAAAAGAAGAAAGAACATTAACATCAATTATAACTCATATTATAATTCCTACTATAGGTACACTTGCAGTTATGAAGTTATTAGTTAGTTTAGATACTAATGCTGTTATGCTTGGTTCTATTTGGCTTGCAGTAGGTGTATGTTATCTTGCATACCTTATTACAAAAGGTCAAAAATTAAAATTAAAAATCGACAAAGAAGCATAATAATTATATTAAGAGAAGATGATTTGTTTCTTAACAAATCATCTTTTATGACAGTTTATAGGTATAATAGTTTGAAAGCTATTTTATCTATAGTTTTGTAACAAAAAATTTAAGATTTACTCATTAATATTCTATCTAATCTTCAACATTCTATTAAAAGTTTAACAAAATAAGAAAATTTAATAAGTATATTTTTTTAATAATTATACTCGTGAAACCTTTATTACTTTTCCTAAGGATAAATAATAAAGGTTTTAAGTAAAATAAAATAATTTAGTAAGAACTGTAATTATATTAATTTATCGTAAAGGAGGATTTCATTGTGGTAAAAGAAGAATTAGTACTAAAAAAAAGCTTAGGTTTATTTAGTTTAGTACTATTTGGTTTAGCGTATATGACACCAATGATCGTTTTCGGAACATACGGAATACTATATGAAGAATCAGGCGGAAATGTTGCAAGTTCATATGCATTCGCATTAATTGCAATGTTATTTACAGCAGGTAGTTATGCACTTATGGCATACAAGTACCCTTCATCAGGTTCTTCTTATACATATGTGTCGAGAGTTTTCGGAGAGAGAATCGGTTTTCTTGTTGGGTGGACTATTTTACTTGATTATCTATTCTTACCAATGGTTATTTGGTTAATTGGTGGAATTTACTTGGAAGCAATGGCACCTAGCATTCCTGTTTGGTTTTGGATTTTAGCATTTATACTTGTAACTTCAGGTCTTAATTTAATTGGATTTCATGTAGCTAAAAAAGTAAATCTTGTATTAATGTTACTACAAATTGTAATCATTATTACTTTTTGTGCATTAGCATTAATTTATATTGATGGATCATCGGATGTAACTTTAACTCCAAATATGGATAACTTTACTGGTAGTAATTTTACTCATATATTTTCAGGAGCGGTTATTGCTTGTTATTCATTTCTTGGATTCGATGCTGTTTCAACAATGGCAGAAGAAACAGAAAACCCAAAAAAGAATGTACCTAAAGCTATTTTATTAGTAACTTTTACTGGTGGAGTTATTTTTATAGTATCATCCTATATATTGAATAGTGCCTTTCCTGACATCAGTGTGTTTATAGCAGAATCAGCGTCAACAGATATTGCACAACAAGTTGGTGGGATTGTTTTTTCTTCTATATTTATTGCAACTTTAGTTATTGCTCAATTTACTTCAGGAGTAAGTGCACAAGCAAGTGCATCTCGTCTTATGTTTGTTATGGGTAGAGATGGTCTTTTACCTAAAAGTATTTTTGGAAAACTTCATGCTACTTTTAAAACACCCTATATAACTATTCTTTTAGTTGGTTTTGTTGGCTTAATTGCAATACAGATGGATGTTGCTGCTTCTACATCATTTATTAATTTTGGTGCTTTTATCGCTTTTATTTTCGTAAATTTAAGTGCAATTAGAGAATTTTTTAAACTAGAGAAAGAAAAAAGGACAGTAACTTCAATTATTACTCATATTTTAATTCCTATTATAGGTACAATTGCAGTAATGAAGTTGCTTGTTAGTTTAGATACTAATGCTCTAATATTTGGATCTATTTGGCTTTCAGTAGGTGTATTTTATCTTGCATACCTTATTAAAAAAGCACAAAAATAAGAAATTTCTATAAAAAGAGTATAGTAACATAAACATAATGCTTTTTACAATAACTTTATTATAATATATTTTCATAATAATACCATTTGAATACACTTTCCTGTAATAATTAGTTTCAGATTTAATGGTTATCATACTGAAAAGAGAAAAATATATTTTTGTTTTATTAAGATTACGATAAATA
>JAONGR010000035.1 GCA_028375605.1 Arcobacteraceae bacterium | reverse complement strand
CTAAGAACTTCAATAGATACACAAAGATTATCTTCAGAAATAAAATCGACTTTTAAATCAGATATCGTCCAAGTACTATCATTGATATTTACACTATCTGAGATTTTTTTTATTTTATCATTTATCATAGTATATGATTGAATCGAAGTAGTTATTGTTGAGATATCTTGTTTTATTGTAGTTGCTAGTGCACTAGCTCTTGTGTCCATAAGTTTTGGAACTGCTACAGCTGCAATTATTCCTAATACAGCTATAACAAAAATTAATTCGATAATAGAGAAACCTTTTTTCAAAGAAGGTTTCATTCTTTTATTCCCACTCTATAGTTGCAGGTGGCTTAGAACTTATATCGTATACAACTCTATTGATTCCATCAACTTCATTGATAATTCTTCTACTCATTTGCTCTAAAACATCATGAGGAATATGTGCAAAAGTTGCAGTCATACCATCTACTGCATTTACTATTCTAATACAAGCAGTATTATCATATGTTCTATTATCACCCATAACACCAACTGATTTTACATTTAATAATACAGTAAATGCTTGCCATGTTTTATCATACCAACCAGTACTTCTTAAAACATCTAACATTATAGTATCAGCTTTTCTTAAAATTTCTAAATCAGGAGAATTTACATCACCCATAATTCTTATAGCAAGTCCGGGTCCAGGGAAAGGATGTCTTCCAATCATTTGAGATGGAAGTCCAAGCTCAAGTCCTAACACTCTTACTTCATCTTTAAAAATTTCTCTTAAAGGTTCAATAAGTTCAAATGTCATCCAATCAGGAAGTCCACCAACATTGTGATGTGATTTGATTGTTTTAGAAGGTCCTTTAACTGATACTGATTCAATTACATCTGTATATAGTGTACCTTGTGCTAAGAACTCAATACCATCATGTTTTTTTGCTTCTTGGTCAAATACTTCAATAAATGTTTCACCAATAATTTTTCTCTTAGTTTCTGGATCAGTTACACCTGCTAATTTTGACAAAAATTGTTCTTTAGCATCAACAGTGATAAGTCCAATCCCTCTATTAGCAAACATATTTTGAACATCTTCAACTTCATTACCTCTTAAAAGTCCATTATCAACAAACACTGGTACTAATTTGTCTCCAATTGCTTCAGATAAAAGAGTAGCAACAACAGAACTATCAACTCCACCACTTACTCCACAAAGAACTTTTTTATCACCTACTTGTTCTTTTATTTTAGAAATTTGTTCTTTAGCAAAATTTCCCATACTCCAGTTTTTTTCACAACCACAAATGTATTTAGCAAAGTTAGTTAACATCTGTGCACCCTCAACTGAATGAGTTACTTCTGGATGATATTGAAATGCATAGATTTTTTTATCTTCATTTGCAATTGCTGCATATGGAGAATTTGAACTAGTTGCAATAACTTCAAAACCTTCTGGTAACGATTCAACTCTATCACCGTGAGACATCCATACAATTTCATTGTTTGTAACATCTTTAAATATAGGACAAGTTGTTGTTTCTACAGTAAGTTCAGCTTTTCCATATTCATGATGATCTGCTGGAATTACACTTCCACCTAAATAATGTGCAATAGTTTGCATACCATAACAAATTCCCAAAATTGGTAATCCTAAATCAAAAACTGCTTTATCAACTTTATATGCATCTTCTGCATAAACAGAAGCTGGTCCACCACTTAAAACAATACCTTTAGGGCTCCTTGCTTTGATAGCTTCAATTGATTCGTTATAAGGTACAATCTCAGAATAAAAACCATTGTTTCTTAATCTTTTAGAGATAAGCTGTGTGTATTGACTTCCAAAATCTAAAACTAAAATTGGTACGTGTTTCATTAAAATCCTTAAATATTTTTATAAATAAATTCTCTCGATAAAGAACTTAACCATAAAAACAAAAAGAAGTGGGAAATCCCACTCTTTATTTGTATTAGTGACCTATACCTAATACTTGATACTGTAAATACCAAACACCTATTGATACAAAGTATCCTATTACAATTGTCCAAGCATATTTCATATGTGATCCAAAAGTATATATACCATGTAGTTTACCCATAACACCTACACCAGCAGCAGATCCGAAAGAGATCATTGATCCACCAACACCAGCTGTAAGAGTAACAAGCATCCATTGTTCAAGTCCCATTGTTGGATTTGCTTTAAGAACAGCAGACATTACAGGAATATTATCAACAATTGCAGATAAGAAACCAACACCAATATTAGACCATGTAGGACCAAGAACTGAAGGATCGTAAACTACAGCTGCTAATGCTAACCAACCAATAAAGTATAATGCACCAACAGCTGCAAGAATACCAAAGAAAAATAACAATGTATTGTATTCAACTTTTGCTATTGAATCAAAAATACTGAAGTGATTTGTACCATGTCTTTTCTTAAGGAAATAAGAATACACTTTAAGTACTGATAAACCAAACATCATACCCCACATAGCTGGTAAATGTAGTATTTGATGAGAAAGTACAGCACAAGCAATAGTTAAAACACCTAAAACCATAACTACTTTAGCACCTTCTGCCATTTCTGGTTTTTTCTCTTTTTCTGCATCAAATGGAGGCACTTCACTTGGAACAAACCTAGATAATAAGTATGCTGTAACTAAATAACCTATAATAGAAGCGGGGAAAAGAAATAAGAAATCTACAAATGTTCCCTTACCTGCTGTCCATGCCATAAGAGTCGTAATATCACCAAATGGAGACCAAGCACCACCAGCATTTGCAGCGACAACAATATTTATTGCTCCTGGTACTAAGAAATCTAATCTCTTTTTTTCTATCGTAATTAAAACAGTTGATAAAATTAACGCAGTTGTTAAATTATCTGCAATTGGAGATAAGAAAAATGCAATAATACCTGTTGTCCAGAATAATTGTTTATATGTAAATCCTTTTGTTACAAGATTATACTTTAATCTATCAAATACTCCCATGTGAATTAAAGATTCTATATATGTCATCGCAACAAATAAGAAAAAGAAAATACCTGCAATCTCTAAAATTAAATGATTTGCTTCAATATGGATTAAATTCATATCTAAACCATTCATTACATAGTAAATTGCCACCAAAATAAACATAAATGTACCAATAAATAGTGCAGGTTTAGCTTTATCTATTTCATATTTATCTTCTGCAGCAATAAAATAATACCCAACAGCAAATATAAATAAACATGATAAACCAACCCATGTCATTGTAATATCTGGGTTTTCAACATGTTCTCCCCCACCACCAGAAGCAAATACAGCTACTGACATAAAAAGCAATGAAACCAAAACTTTAAACATTAATTCTCCTTAGTATAATATGTACCAATAAAATATTTCCTACCAGTAACACTTTTAATAATATATTTTGACGTAATTATGCTTAAAATGTGAACTTTTTGTCATGGTATTGTAAATTAAATTGAAAAAATAATAAACTATTTAGATACATAAAATAAATATAACGTTTTTGTAATAAACTCAATAATTAGTTAATGTATATGATATTTTAATAGTTTAAAATGAGTAGAAATAGATGCTATAAGTTCATCAAAGAAAATTTTATTGTTTTTCTTTGATAAAATGAGCACCAATGGATTGTTTCCTATTAATAGCACTTTTAATAATAGATTTTGCAGTAAGTAATCTTAAAAAAAGTAGTCGTCCTATATCTTCTAAAAGATAAGATTCAACCTCTTCATAAGCATCTATCAACTCTTGCCGTTCTCGAACAATACCTACATTTGTCCACATTAAATTTCTTAATCCATTTTTAATTGCTTTGTCTGTGGATTTTTGCAGAATAAAATGTTTTTCATTATTTTGATTTTTGTAATCATCTAAATTAATTTCAAAATTTTCTTTTAATGTATTTTCAACTGCTAACTTTGAAAATACTATCCCTTCGAGAAGTGAATTTGATGCCAATCTATTTGCTCCATGTACTCCAGTACAAGCAACCTCACCAACTGCATACAAGTTTTTACTATTTTTTACTTTAGAATTTAAATCAACTTCAATTCCACCCATACTATAATGAAAAGCAGGACTAATAGGTACTCTCTCAAAAGGTAATTCAAAACCTATCTCTTTTAGGTTTTTATAAATGTTGGGAAATCGTTTTTTAAAAAAATCTTTACTAAAGTTTTTAAAAGATAAATATATTTTTGAACCAGTCTTTTTGGAATAATCAAAAATTGCACGACTTACAACATCTCTCGGTGCTAATTCTTTATCCGCATGATAATCTTTTAAAAACTGATATCCATCTTCATCTTCGATCAAAGCACCCTCACCTCTTAATGCTTCGCTCAAAAGTTGTTTTCTTGCTTTATCATTTTCAACAAATACAGTAGGATGAAATTGCATCATTTCCATATCTTTTAAAGGTATTCCTTTTTCTACACAAATCCCTTGTATATCACCTGCTATTGTAGTTGAGTTTGTATGATACCTATAAATAGAACCTACACCACCCGAAGCAATAATTGTATTATGTGCATATACAATTTTATCTTTACCGTCTGCAATTAAGTGTGCACCATAACAAATACCATCTTCATATAATAAGTCAATCACTATGGACTCAATAACTATCTCATGTGGACATTGTTGTAATAAAAACATATGCATCTCACGTCCAGTTGCATCACCATCTGCATGTAATATTCTATTTGTACTATGTGCAGCTTCTTTAGTAAAGGCAAGTTCACCTTTTGCATTTTTATCAAAAACCAACCCATTTTCAATTAAGTCATCGATTGCACTCATTGAGTTTTTGCTAAGTGTTTCAACTGCTTTAGTATCATTTAAAAATACACCTGCTGTTAATGTATCTTTTATGTGTAGAGGGATATCTTCATCGTTTTTAGCACGAACAACCCCACCTTGAGCCCAAAAAGTATTACACTCCCAAGGTGTTTTTTTACATACAACTAGTACTTTTTTATCTTTGGGTATCATTCTTGCAGCATTAAGGCCTGCAATACCTGTTCCTATTATTAAATAATCGTAAATCATCGTTCTAAATTACTTTTTTGTTTCGATAGTTTCATCAACATAAACAGGTGCGCCTTTATAACCACAACCCACAAATAAAATAGAAGTTATTAATATTGTATAAACATATTTCATATAAATCTCCATTAGTATTTATACTACATTATAATTAATAAAATATTGATTAATTTTTAAGTATAATTTCGAAAATATTAGTGAAATTTTATTAAGGAATATAAATGAGAATTGCAAACAGAATGGAGAATCTATCTCCCTCAGTTACTATGGCGATTACAGCAATGGCTAGAGAGCTTAAAGCGCAAGGTAAAGACATATTAAGTTTTAGTGCAGGAGAACCAGATTTTGACACTCCAGAGGTTATCAAAAAAGCAGCAATTAATGCTATTAATGCTGGACATACTAAATATACTGCTGTTGAAGGTACTGTTGAAACGAAAAAAGCAATTATTAATAAATTAAAGAAAGATCATGGTCTTAACTATGAAATGGATGAAATAATAGTATCAAATGGTGCTAAACACTCACTTTTTAACCTTTTTCAATGTCTTATTGAAAAAGGAGATGAAGTAATTATTCCAGCTCCTTATTGGGTTACTTATCCAGAACAAGTAAAATTTTCAGATGGAATACCAGTTTTTATAGATACTGATGATTCTACTAACTTTAAAATAACTGCTGAACAATTAAAAGCTGTAATTACTCCTAAAACAAGAGTATTACTCCTAAATACACCATCTAATCCTACAGGTGGAGTATATACAAAAGATGAAATCAACTCCTTGGCAGAAGTCTTAAAAGGTACTGACATATTAGTATTTTCAGATGAGATGTATGAAAAAATTATGTACGATGGAAAAGACTTTACAGCTGTTGCTTCTGTTAGTGATGATATGTTTCAAAGAACAGTTACTATAAATGGTATTAGTAAAGCTGTAGCCATGACTGGTTGGAGATATGGATATATTGCTACACCAAATAAAGAATTAGTTAAATCTATGATTAAACTGCAAGGTCAAGTAACATCTAATGTAAATTCAGTAACACTTCAAGCTGCTGTTACAGCCTTAGATGGTAGTGCTGATACTGATATAGAAATGATGCGAAAAGAATTTGAAAAAAGAAGAGATATTGTAGTTGAAGAATTTAATGATATTAATGGATTGAGTTGTGTTATACCCGATGGAGCTTTTTATGTTTTCGTAAATATTAAAAAAGTCAATACTGATTCAGTTAAATTTGCCGCAGAACTATTAGAAAAAGAGGGAGTAGCAGTAGTACCTGGTCTTGCATTTGGAACAGAAGGTTACTTTAGATTCTCATTTGCAACTGATGAAGCAACTATTAAAGAAGGAATTTCAAGAGTTAAAAGATTTGTAGAAGGAAACTAAAAAGTTTCTTTTACGAAGAGATTAACTCTCTACGTAATTTTTAAGATTTCGTCCTACTTTTGGGTGTTTTAGTTTTTTAATAGCACTTGACTCAATTTGTCTAACTCTTTCTCTTGTAACACTTAACGTATTTCCAATCTCTTCAAGAGTTCTATCACTTCTATCATCTAAAAGTCCAAATCTCATTCTTACAACAGCTTGTTCTCTTTCATTTAATTGACCTAATATCTGATCAATCTGACCTAATAAATCATCATGCATAATATTATCAACAGGAGTTGGAGCAGCAGTATCAGCTACAAAATCTCCAAACTTACCATCATCTTCATTTCCAATAGGGGCATCAAGAGACACTGGCTCTTTAGTAATTTTAATAACTTGTTTTACTTTATCAACAGTAAGCCCAACTTCTTTTGCAATTTGATCTACATCTGGCTCTTTACCATTTTCTTGAATACCTTTTCTGATAATCTTATTGATTCTATTAATAGTTTCAATCATATGAATAGGAATTCTAATAGTTCTAGCTTGATCTGCAATTGCTCTTGAAATTGCTTGTCTAATCCACCATGTTGCATAAGTAGAAAATTTATACCCTTTTTTATACTCAAACTTATCAACAGCTTTCATAAGACCGATGTTACCTTCTTGGATTAAGTCAAGGAAAGGTAAACCTCTATTTGTATATCTTTTAGCAATAGAAACAACCAATCTTAAATTTGATTTTGCCATTCTATTTTTAGATTCATCAGTAATTTTTTTACCTAATTTAATTTGCTCTAAAACATCTTTAAGTTCATCTTCTTCTAAGTCAAACCCACCTTCACTAGCTTCTGCTGTTTGATACAATTTTTTAATTTCCATATATGTCGAAACCATAGTTGCTTCAGGAACCATTCCTACAATATCAACTTTTGATAATGTTAAAATTTTTTCTAAAAGTTTTTTATGATTTTCTAATAATGTATCATTAAATAATGGTAATTTATATTCTAATCTTTTTAATTCAACATCAAAACCATTATCACTACCTAGTGATGTTTCCATTGCTTTAACAATTTCAGCTATTAGTTTACTAGTAGGTCCTAGTTCTACAAGACTCTCTTTAATACTTCTTTTTTTGAATGAAGCTAAAAGATCAAATGTAAGTAAATCTATTTCACTATCACTTTTTGGTTCTTCTTTTGCAGTAAATTTCATCCAATCTTTTTTAGCTTTTTCTAATAATTTAAAAGCTTCAATAATTTTCTGAGCTCTTTTGTCAAGTTTTTTATCTTTAGTTTTTTCAGCATCTTCAGCAGTTTCAACTTCTTCAACTAAATCATCAATTGTTTCTGTATCACTAGATTCGTTGTCATCATCAAAGTTTTTAAATAACTCTTTAACTTTTCTTTCTCTATTTACTAAAGGCTCTTTATATTCAAGTATAAAATCAATTAAATAAGGAACTGAACAAATAGCATCTAAAATAGTATTCTCACCCTTCTCCATTGATTGAGAAATTTCAATCTCTTCTTCTTTTGTAAGTAAAGGAACTTTACCCATCTCTCGTAAGTACATTCTTACAGGAGAATCACTTCTACTCCACTCTAAAAGTTCTTTATTTTTTAATAAATCAAACTCTTCACCTTCATTAGCTTCTTGCCTTCTAATTCGAGCATCTTCTTTTTTTTGATATTCTAATTCATTTATTCTTTTTGCATGTTCTCTTGAACTCATCAAGTCAACATTAAATAGTTGTTTTTGTGCTAGAATCTTTTTTGTCACTGCTACAGTTGGTGTTTTTGGAAATAATACAATAATATCTTCATGTGTTAAGATACTATCTTTATTATCTTTAAATATTTTTTCTATTGCTTTATTTATATCTTTTACTTTTGGTGCCATTTAGATTATAAGCCTTTTCTATAATTTTTATATATACATTATACCCAAAAGTTATTATAAAATGATTAATTAATCAAATTTTAGATAAAATGCAGAAAATAAAAATTCGATTTACAATTAAGGAAATAAATAAAATGAACAAAATTACTGGAAAAGTGTGGAATTTTGGAAGTAACATAGATACAGATTTAATAATAGCAGCAAGATATTTAAATAGTAGTGATCCTGCTCACTTAGCAAAATACGTAATGGAAGATGCAGATCCTGATTTTCCATCAAAGGTACAACCAGGTGATATTATAGTTGCAGGTGAAAACTTTGGATGTGGAAGTAGTAGAGAACATGCTCCAATCGCTCTAAAAGCTGCTGGTGTTGCTGCTGTTATTGCACCTACATTTGCTAGAATTTTTTATAGAAATGCTTTTAACATGGGTCTACCTATTTTTGAACTTGATAAAGCTGAAGAAATTATTGAAGGTCAAGAGATCTCTATTGATTTAGATTCAGGTACAATTGAAAATAATACAACAGAAAAATCATATAAGTTTACTCCTATCCCTCCATTTATGCAAGAACTACTAGCTTGCGGTGGATTAATGAATTATGCAGCAAAGGAAGCTAAAAATGGCTAAGAATTATAATATTTCAGTTATTAAAGGTGATGGAATTGGTGTTGAAATCGTTGACCAAGCTATTAAGGTTTTAGAAGCGGTTGGTAAGAAATTTGATCTTAACTTTGATTATAAAGAATATCTAATGGGTGGTTGTGCTATTGATGCGACAGGAAACCCACTACCTCAAGAAACTATTGATGGTGTTTTAGATTCGGATGCTTGTTTATTTGGTGCGATTGGTGGCCCAAAATGGGATAACTTAGAAAGAGAACTTAGACCTGAGTCTGGACTATTAAGATTTAGAAAAGAGATGGGTGTATTTGCAAATCTTAGACCTGCAACTGTTTATGATGAATTAGTTGATGCAAGTTCATTAAAACCAGAAGTTATCAAAGGTGTTGATATTATGGTTGTACGTGAACTTATAGGTGGAATCTACTTTGGTGAACCTAAAGGTAAAACAGAAACTAAAGGTTGGAATACTATGGTTTATACTGTAGAAGAGATTGAAAGAATAGCTCACGTTGCATTTAAACTTGCAATGAAAAGAGATAAAAGAGTTTGTTCAATTGATAAAGCAAATGTTTTAGATGTTTCTCAACTTTGGAGAGATACGACTGAAAAAATTGCAAAAGAGTACCCAGAAGTTGAACTTACACATATGTATGTTGATAACTGTGCTATGCAACTTATTGCAAATCCAAGACAATTTGATGTTATTTTAACTGGAAATATCTTTGGTGATATTTTAAGTGATGAAGCTTCAATGTTAAGTGGTTCTATTGGATTATTACCATCAGCATCAACTGGTCTTAAAACTGCTGTATATGAGCCAATTCACGGTTCAGCTCCTGATATTGCTGGTCTGGGTATTGCTAATCCTATTGCAACTATCGCAAGTGCTAGTATGATGCTTCGATATTCTTTAGATGAAGAAGAAGCTGCAAATGCTATTGATGCTGCTATTAAAAAAACTATGGCTGATGGATATAGAACAGGTGATTTAGCCGCATACGATTGTGTAAGTCAAGTAAATTGTACACAAATGGGTGATATTATCGCTCAAAATATATAAAAAAAGACAAGGAGACAACTCCTTATCTTTTTACTACTTATTTATTAATATTTTAAAAAAATTCAATACTTCCAGAATGACTATTTTCATATCTTAATAAACTATTACGACCATTTTCACGAGCCTCATTAAGCGCGATATCACTAAACTTTATTACTTCATTTATATCACTTGAATCTTCTGGAAACATCGAAATTCCAATAGATACAGTTTTTTTAAATCTATCATTATTAGGTGAAATTAAATAAGTTTGAGCAAGTACATCTTTTAACTTCTCTGCTATTTTTATAGTTCTTTCTTCACTCTCTACATGAATTAATAAAACTAAAAATTCACCACCACCAAAACGAACTGCAATGTCAGAGGTTCTAATATTATCTTTTATTGTTTTTGCATACAGTTTTAAAAAATCATCTCCAAAATCATCTCCATGTTCATCATTAACAGCCCTAAATCTATCAATATTGATTAATAATACGCCAAACTTCATTTGTTCTCTTATAGCTAAAGGGACAAGTGTTTTCATTTCAATATTAAAGGATGTTCTATTTTGAAGTTTAGTAAGAGGATCAATAGATGTAGACCTTTGTAAATCAAGAAGAACAAACTGAATATAAAGCAAATGAACAAGCTCTTTAAAGTATGTATTTAAACATACAACATCATACTCAGATAAATTTGTATCATCAATAAAAATATTGATATTAATATTATTTGTAACAACATTATTAAAAATATATCCATAATTTTGAATATTTTCACCTTCTTGGTAAAGTAATGTTTCTTCGGAATCA
>JAONGR010000034.1 GCA_028375605.1 Arcobacteraceae bacterium | reverse complement strand
TTATATTTACAAGTTTTAGATAAAGCATATAGAGAACATTTATATTCTATGGATACATTAAAAACAGGGATAGGGCTACGTGGTTATAATCAAAAAGATCCTTTAGTAGAATATAAAAAAGAGAGTTATAATATGTTTATTGAGTTGATTAGCTCTATTAAATATGAGATTATAAAAATATTATTTTCAGTTCAATTAAGAGATGAAGATGAAGCAAAAAGAGAACAAGAAGCATTAGAAAGATTAAAAAAAGAGATGGAATCTTCAGTTGAAGAGATATCTTTGAGTACAGATGAAGTAAGTGCCCCAACTATTGAAAAGAAAGTTGCTAGAAATTCTCCTTGTCCTTGTGGTAGTGGAAAGAAATATAAGCAATGTTGTGGTCAAAGTGGTCCTAAAAAAGGTATTTTGGCTCAGTAGTTTGAATACAAAATTAATAAATTTTATAATTAGAAAGTATCTTACTTTTGATAAAAAAAACCCTTTTATATCTGTAAGTGCTATTTTAGCATTTTTAGGTGTAGGGATTGGTGTAATGGTACTAATTATTGCTATGGCAATAATGAATGGAACAGCAAAAGAGTTTGAAAAAAAACTTTTCACTATGAACTATCCTCTTAGTATTTATCCTAAAATTTCAGGTTCAATAAACGAAACACTACTCTTTGATTTAGAAAATAAATTTCCTCAGATGAAATTTTCTCCATACCTTACTTCTCAAGTGATGATACAAAGTGATGACTCTATGAGTGGTGGTGTTGTTTTTGGTGTTGATAAACAAAAAGAATCAGCTATAAATAGTATTTATGCAAATGCAGTTAAAAACATTGATAAGTTTGGGAAATATGACCTCGTTGTCGGACAAGGTATTAAAGATGAATTGTATCTTTATGATAGCCAAAAAGTGACTTTATATTTTACAACAATTAATCCAAGTGGTTTTTCTTTAATGCCTAAAATGAAACGTTTTACTTATAGTGCTGATTTTAAATCAGGACTGACTGCATATGATAAGGCTTATATGTATACATCAATTGATTCTTTACGGACAATATTAAAAAAGAATAAAACGTATTTTGATGGTATTCATGTATATAGTAAAGAACCTTTTAAAGATAAAGAACGTCTAGAAAATGCACTACCTACTTATGGTGTAGGTGTTATTGGTTGGTGGCAACAAAATGGGAATTTCTTTGCAGCTATGGAGATGGAAAAAAAGGCTTTATTTATTGTATTAATGCTAATTATTCTTATTGCGTCTTTAAATATTATTAGTTCATTACTTATGACGGTTATGAGTAGAAGAAAAGAGATTGCTCTTTTATTATCATTGGGTGCTAGTACACAAGAAGTGAAACATATTTTTCTTAGATTAGGTCTAATTATAGGTTATACAGGAATTGTATTTGGAATAGCATTTGGTTTTTTAGGTATGTATATACTCGAAAACTTTGATATCATCTCTTTACCTGCAGATGTTTACGGAACAACAAAATTACCATTATTACTTGATACAATGGATTTTGTATCAATAATAATAGGATCTATGATTATTGTTTTGCTTTCTTCTTATTATCCTGCTAAAAAAGCAACACAAATAGATGTGTTGGATGTACTAAGAAACGAGTAAGGTTTTAAGTAAGTGTACTTTACTTAAAAAGTGCACTTCCAACTCTAATCATACTTGAGCCTTCTAGTATTGCCATCTCAAAATCTCCACTCATTCCCATCGAACAAATAGTTGCTCCTTGACAGTTGTCAAATATATTTTTTGTTGTTTTAAAGCTTTCTATTATTTGTGTTCTATCTTCTGAATGTGCGCCTATACTCATAATACCTTTTAAATTAATATTGGTATATTTTTCTTTAATTTTATGATACATATCTATAGCTTCATCTTTTGAGAATCCTGATTTCGAATCTTCGCATGCACTATTAACTTGAAGTAAACAGTTCATTTTTTTGTTTTTAGCTTTTAACTTTTTATCTAAATCTTCTGCTAAATCAAGACTATCAAGTGAATGCATTAAAACAGGACTTAGATCAATAAGATTATTTATTTTATTTTTTTGTAAAGAACCAACAAAATGCCAAGCAATTGGAAGGTCATCTAAAGCTTCTTGTTTTATTTTTAAGTCTTGTACTTTATTTTCACCAAAAGCTCTTTGCCCTGACTCATAAAGTTTTTGAACATCTTCTGCTGTTGAGTATTTACTTATTGCAACTAATTGAACTATTTTATGATTATCAACTTGTAATCTTGAAAATTCTATTTTTGTTATAACTTCATCAAGATTTTTGATTGCATTTTCTTTTGTCATTATTATTTATCCTAAATTTTTTTATATTATACAAGATTTGTTGTAAAAAGAAACAATTGATATTTTTGTATAAAAAATATACAATTTTACCATTGACTTTCAACTTCAATTCGTTACAATTGTGTAGTTTAAAAAATAAAGGATTTAATAAATGGGAAAATTCGTTAATAGTACAGAAGAATTTTTTACTTATTGTAAAGAAAATGAAGTTGAGTTTGTAGATTTTAGATTTACTGATATTAAAGGTGCTTGGCATCATATCAGTTATAGATACAGTGCAGTATCTGCTGGTTTATTTGAAAATGGTATGCCTTTTGATGGTTCGAGTATTGAAGCATGGCAACCAATTAATAAATCAGATATGATTTTAAAGCCGTCAGTTGAAACAGCATTTTTAGATCCATTTACAGCTGATAGCACTGTAATCGTTATTTGTAATGTTTATGACATTTACAACAATGAATTATATGCAAAATGTCCAAGAAGTATTGCTGGTAAATCATTAGAATATCTAGCAACTGCTGGTGTTGGTGACGTTGCATACTTTGGTCCAGAAAATGAATTCTTTATTTTCGAAGATGTAAAAGTTAAAGACTCAGCTAATGAAGCATTTTATTCTGTAGATACAGAAGATGGTGAATGGAACCTTTCTAAAACTGTAGAAGGTGGTAATATGGGTCATATTGCTGGTACAAAAGGTGGTTATTTCCCAGTTGCACCAACAGATAAAGGTGTTGATTTAAGAGCTGAAGTTATGTTAATTTTAGAACAAGTTGGTTTAGAAGTTGTTTTAGGTCATCACGAAGTTGCACAAGGTCAGCACGAAATTGGTATTGTTTATAATACTTTAGTTGAAGCTGCAGATAACGTTCAAAAATTAAAATATGTAGTTAAAATGGTTGCTCACTTAAATGGTAAAACTGCAACATTTATGCCAAAACCAATTTTTGGTGATAATGGTAATGGTATGCATGTTCATCAATCAATTTGGAAAGATGGAGAAAATACATTCTATACAGAAGGTAATTACGGAAATTTATCTGATAATGCTAGACATTATGCTGCTGGTGTATTTAAACACGCTGCTGCCGTTGCTGCATTTACAAATGCTTCAACTAACTCTTACAAAAGACTTATCCCTGGATATGAAGCACCAAATATTTTAACATATTCTGCTCAAAACAGATCAGCTGCTTGTAGAGTTCCTTGGGGAGCTGGAGCACCTGCAACTAGACTTGAAATGAGATTCCCAGATTCTACTGCTAATCCATATTTAGCCTTTGCAGCACTTATGATGGCTGGTATTGATGGTATTAAAAATAAATGGGAGCCAGTTGGTCCTATGGATGAAGATTTATTCGAATTAACTCTTGATGAGATTAGAGAGAAAAAAATCCCACAAATGCCTGCTACTTTAAGAGAAGCATTAGAAGGTTTAATTGCTGATAATGATTTCTTAAAGCCTGTATTTACAGCTGATATGATTGATACATACCAACACTATCAATTTGAAAGACAAGTTTGGCCTGATGAAGCTAGACCAACAGCTTTTGAATTCAAATCAACATATTCTTGTTAATAGTCTAATATAATATTTAAAGGTAGAGTTCAAGCTCTACCTTTTTTTATGCTCAAAAATAAATATAAATATTTAACTACCTTTTAAACTTTCATTGGATATAATGTATATAATAACGATCGTCTGTATATTAATAATATAGGCAAAGATAAAGGGATATAATGGGTTGTAATTTAGATAAATTAACTTCTTTTAAAGACAACTGTGGGTTCGGTTTAGTGGCTCACTTAAAAAATAAACAAACACATCAAAACTTAGAGGATGCAATAACTTCTCTTGAGAGAATGATGCATAGAGGTGCTGTTGCAGCAGACGGTAAAAGTGGTGATGGTAGTGGATTATTATTCTCTATCCCAGATCAATTTATGAGAAAAGTTGCAAGAGAAGTAGGCATTGATCTTCCTGCACAATATGCGGTTGCTATGGTTTTTTCTAGTTCAGAAGAACAATTAGATACGTTCAGAGCTTTTTGTGAAAAAAATGATTTAAAAGTAATTTTAAATAGAACTGTGCCCGTAAATACAGATGCATTAGGTAAACAAGCACTAAGTATTTTACCTGTAATTTCGCAAATTTTTGTCGTACCAAATACACCAGTTTCTGCAAAAAGATTTGATGCTATGTTGTATTTAGCTAGAAAAGAAGCAGAACATGCATTAGAATCAGAGGAAGACTTTTATATACCAACTTTTTCTTCAAAAGTAATTGCTTATAAAGGGCTTGTTATGCCTACAACAATTAAGCAGTTTTATGTTGATTTACAAGATGAAGATTTTAAAATCTCTTTTGCTTTATTTCATCAACGATTCTCAACAAATACATTACCAAAATGGAAGTTAGCTCAACCATTTAGAGGTGTAGCTCATAATGGTGAGATCAACTCTATTGAAGCTAATAGATTTAATGTAGAGGTTAAAACTGAAGCTATAAAATCAGAAATATTTACAACAGAAGAATTAGATAGAATATTTCCTTTATTACAAAAAGGAAGTAGTGATAGTGCTTCTTTAGATAATATGTTTGAATTTTTAATCGTAAATGGTTTAGATTTCTTTAAAGCTGCACGCTGTTTGGTGCCTGCACCTTGGCAGAACTCACCACATATGGATAGTGAACTTAGAGCATTTTATGAATACTGTTCGATTAGATTTGAAGCTTGGGATGGTCCTGCAGCTGTTAGTTTAACTGATGGGCGACATATCGGTTGTTTAATTGATAGAAATGGGTTAAGACCATCTAAGTATTTCCAAACAAAAGATAAACTATATATTACAAGTGAATATGGGACAGTTTTAGTTCCTGAAGAAGAAATTATTGATAGAGGAAGACTTCAAAGTGGACAAATGATTGGTGTTGATATTAAAACAGGTACTGTTTTAAAGAATGACGATATCAATGATTATTTAAAATCATCACAAAACTATGAAGACTGGTTAACTTCAAATATAAAATATCTTCAAGAATATATTGAAGATTCATTTTTAGATTTAAGTGATTATATTTTTAAAGATTTAGAAAATAGACAAAAATATGCAAATATTACGTATGAAGTTTTAGATCAAATGATTATTCCTATGGCTGAAGAAGCAAAAGAACCAACTGGTTCTATGGGTGATGATACTCCATTAGCATGTTTTTCAGATAAAAATAGAAATTTTACTGATTTCTTTAGACAAAAATTTGCGCAAGTTACAAATCCACCTATTGATCCATATAGAGAAAAAGTTGTAATGAGTTTAAATACAGGAATAGGAAAAACGTATAATATTTTAGAAGAAAATGAATATAATGCTAAAAGACTAAAAGCGGCAACTCCTATTTTAATGAAAGAAAAATTTGATGTTTTATTGAGTTTTGGTGATGTAAAAAGTAAAAGATATGATGAAGATTATAAAAACAAAACTTTTAGTACTTCTTTTGAAAATAACCTACAAGAATCATTAAAAAGTTTATATTTAGAAATTAAAAATTCTGTTAAAAATGATAACATAAGTTTAATCATTCTAGATGATAGAGATATATCTGAAAATAAAAAAATTATACCTATGGCTATTGCAGTTGGTTATATTAATCATGAATTAGTAAAAGATAACATGTCTAGTAGTGTATCTATTGCCGTAGTTACAAGTGAAGTATATGACCCTCATAGTGCTGCTGTATTATTTGCATTTGGTGCTACTGTTTTATATCCATATATGATGTATGCATCTATTGTTTCTTTTTATGAAAGAAAAGATTTATCTACTATTGCATTACAAAATAAACTAAAAAATAGTGCGAAAGCATTAGGTGCTGGATTATTAAAAATTATGTCAAAAATGGGTATTGCTACTATGTCTTCATATAGAAACTCATCACTTTTTGATATTATAGGATTAAGTGATGAAATTTGTGATGAGTGTTTTACTCATGCAAGTACAGATTTATGTGGATTAACTTACGAAGATATTGAGAAAAGAATAGAAATAATGCATGTTGGTGCATATTTTGACGATAACTCAATGTTTCCTCTTGAAATGGGTGGATTTTATAAATACCTTGATGGTGCAGAGTATCATGATTATGGTCCAGCTATTACTAAAGCAATGCATAATAAAAACCCATCAGGTGAAGAGAGTACTAGTGACTTTAAAGGTCTTAAATCTTTGATTGAAGGTCGAGATAAAAAATTTATTCGAGATTTCTTTGAATTTAATAGCGATAGAGAAGCAGTTACATTAGATAAGGTAGAAGCAAAAGAAGAGATATTTAAAAGGTTTGCATCTGCTGCTATGAGTTGTGGGTCTATTTCTGTTGAAGCACATGAGGCAGTTGCTATGGCTATGAATACTATAGGTGCTAAATCGAACTCTGGTGAAGGTGGGGAAGATCCTAAACGATTTGGAACACTTAAAAATTCTAAAATTAAACAAGTTGCATCAGGTAGATTTGGTGTAACTCCAGGATATTTAGTAAATTGTGAAGAGTTACAAATAAAATTAGCACAAGGTGCAAAACCAGGTGAAGGTGGACAATTACCAGGTTCTAAAGTTACACCGATGATTGCAACATTAAGACATACTACGCCAGGAGTTACGTTAATCTCTCCACCTCCTCATCATGATATTTATTCTATTGAGGATTTAGCTCAGTTAATTTTTGATTTAAAACAAATAAATCCTAATGCTACAGTTGCTGTTAAATTGGTATCTTCTATTGGTGTTGGTACTATTGCTTCGGGTGTTGCTAAAGCATATGCAGATAAAATTATTATTTCAGGAGCTGATGGGGGTACAGGAGCTGCTCCTTTAACTTCTCTTAAACATACTGGTAATGCATGGGAAATGGGATTAAGTGAAGCACATAACTCTTTAAAAGCAAATCATTTAAGAGGTATGGTTCATTTACAAACTGATGGTGGTTTAAAAACAGGTATTGATGTAGTAAAAGCGGCTATGCTTGGTGCAGAATCATACGCGTTTGGAACATCAGTTTTAACATTATTAGGATGTAAAATCTTAAGAATTTGTCATACAAATAAATGTAGTGTAGGTGTTGCTACACAAGATGAAGAATTAAGAGAAAAATTTTCAGGAACAGTAGAGAGACTTATCTCATACTTTGAATTTTTAGCTGAAGATGTAAGAGAAATTCTAGCTAGTCTTGGTTACTCAAGTATAGAAGAGATTGTTGGTAGAAGTGATCTTTTAAAAGTTTTAGATGATAAATTTGCACAAAAATTTGATTTTCAAAATATTTTAAGAAAAATTGATGGAATTGATACTTGTCAAGTAGAATCTAATGATCCTTTTGATAAAAATGAAGAATCACATTTAGTGATTAAAAAGATTTTATCATCTATTAAAAATCCTAAGAACCCAATTTCAATTGATACTACTATCTCTAATTTAAATAGAAGTTTTGGTGCTTTAACATCTGGTGAAATTGCAAAAAGATATGGCGATGCAGGTTTACCAAAAGATACTATTACTTATAATCTTACTGGAGTAGCTGGTCAATCATTTGGAGCTTTTTTAAGTAAAGGTGTAAATATAAATCTTGATGGTGTTGCTAATGATTATGTTGGTAAAGGTATGAATGGTGGTAAAATAGTTATTAAACCACAATTACAAGGTAGCCAATATGCTGGTGCTGGTAATACATGTCTTTACGGAGCTACTGGTGGTAAATTGTATGTACGTGCAAATGTAGGTGAAAGATTTGCTGTTAGAAACTCTGGTACAATTTGTGTTGTAGAAGGTACAGGTGATAATCCTTGTGAATATATGACAGGTGGTATTGTTGTTGTTCTTGGACCTACTGGTATTAATTTTGGAGCAGGTATGACAGGTGGGCTTGCATTTATTTATGATGATAAAAGAGATTTTATCGACAACATGAATCAAGAACTAATTGAAGCTTTAAGAATAGATACAGATGATACAGAAGCAGAAAGAATTTATTTAAAGAATTTATTAAAAGACTATGCTGAACATACAGAGTCTGATAAAGCAAAAGAAGTATTAGAACACTTTAGGTCAGAAATTAGAAATTTCTGGATGGTAAAACCAAAAGATATGACTGTTTTACCTTTAAACCCAGATGATGGAGATTAGAATATGTTAAATTTTACAAAAGTAGATAGAACGAATCCTCTTAAAAGAGGAGTTATGGAACGAATTAAAGATTTTAAAGAAGTATATACTGTTTTTGATAAGCATAAAGCGCAGGAACAATCAGAAAGATGTATAGGCTGTGGTGACCCTTATTGTCATAATAAATGTCCTTTACATAATATTATTCCTGCTTGGTTGAAACAAACAGCAAATAATGATTTAGAATTAGCATTTAATATATCAAATGAAACTTCACCTTTTCCTGAAATTTTAGGAAGAATTTGTCCTCAAGATGTTCTTTGTGAAGGTGACTGTACGTTAAATGATACTCATGGTGCTATTACAATTGGTTCAATTGAAACTCATATTAGTGAAACAGGATTTGATAATGGTCTAAAACCAAAATTTACTAAAAATAAAATTGGTAAAAAAGTTGCAGTAGTTGGAAGTGGACCAGCTGGAATTAGTGCTGCTACATATTTACTAAGAGCAGGTGTTGATGTTGAGATGTTTGAACGAGCAAATAAAGCAGGTGGACTTTTAACATATGGTATTCCAGGGTTTAAACTCGAAAAAGAAAGAGTTCAAAGAAGAATTGATTGGTTAATTGATGCAGGTATGACTCTTAATACTAATTGTGAAATTGGTAAAGATAAATCTTTTGAAGAGTTAGAAAACAACTATGATGCAGTATTTGTTGGTATAGGAGCTACAAAAGGTAGATTCCCTGGTATTGATGGTGAAAAAAATGACAATGTATTTTTAGCAATGGAATTTTTAACTAAAATTCAAAAAAGAAATTTTGGAGAAACAACAACAGATTTTATTGATGTACAAGATAAAAATGTTTTAGTTATTGGTGGTGGTGATACTGCTATGGATTGTCTAAGAACTTCAGTACGGGAGGGTGCTAAATCAGTTAAATGTCTTTACAGAAGAGATGAAGCTAATATGCCTGGATCTAAAAAAGAGGTTGTTAATTCAAAAGAAGAGGGTGTTGAATTTATCTTTAATGTTTCTCCTGTTTCTATCGATAATGAAGGTATTACTCTTCTTAAAACTCAAATGAGTGAAGCTGACAATTCTGGTAGACAAAGTGTTCAAATTATAGAAGGTAGTGAATATAAAGAAACTGCTGATATTATCATATTTGCATTAGGTTTTGAACAAGAATTACCAGACTTCTTAGTTAAATCAGGGATGAAGCTTGATAAATGGAATGGAATCATGACAAATGAAAAATTCCAAACATCTAATACTAAAATCTATTCAGGTGGAGATAGTGTTAGAGGTGCAAATCTTGCTGTACGTGCTGCTGCTGATGGAAAAGATGCTGCAAAATCAATAGTTGCGAGTTTTAATTAATCGTGTAAATTATGAGTGCAGTGAAATTTCTTTTAGAAAATGGAGCAGATGTAAATACTAAAGATAAAAAAAATTTTACATTACTCATGTACTGCACTCAGTTTAACGATTTATCTCTTATTTCTTTAGTTTTATCTTATGGAGCTAAAGTTAATGTGAAAGATACCTCCGGATTATCTGCATTAGATTATGCTATTAACAATCATAATTTAGATGCTATTAAATTACTTGTTGATGGTGGATCTGATATATTTGATGAAAGCTATATGTTAGCCATGGATAAAGACTACAAGGATATCATCCTTTACTTTGATTCTTTTGATCCGAATAAACAAATTTTTCAAGGAAAGAACTCTTACTAAATGAATGAAATAGAAAACTTATTACTATCTGGTGCAGATGTTAATACTTCAGATAAAAATAATTTTACACTTTTAATGAACTTTGTAAATAAAGGTAATTTTGAGACGGTAAAATTGTTATTACGTTATGGTGCTAATGTTAATATAAAGGACAACTTTCATTTTACTGCATTAGATTATGCTATTCGTAAAGGATACTTAAAAATTGTAAAACTTTTAGTTACTAATGGTGCTTTAATAACAGATGATAGTTATATGTTTGCACTAGAATCTAAGCATAAAGAATTAGTCGACTTCTTTGATTCTCTTGACCCGAATAAGTATATCTTTTTAAAAGATAAAATGAAATAACCAAATATTATAAGCAAGTAGTAAAATATTTAATAATAGAAAAGCTTCTTTTTTGATTATAGAAAGAAAGCTTATTCCTATATATATTATTAAAAACCAAATATTTGTGAATACTTCATAACTCTCTATCTTTAAATTCAAAAAGAATTCTAGACCTGTGTCCAGAATATCTCCCATATTTAAAAAATGTAATAATAGACTTAATGGGTAAAATATTGTAAATAGGATACTCAAAATCGGTGAATAGAGCTGCTCTAGTGTAGTTACTGGAAAAAAGTAATGTGTCAGTGGGTTAATCGCCAAATA
>JAONGR010000033.1 GCA_028375605.1 Arcobacteraceae bacterium | reverse complement strand
ACCTAATCCACCATAAAAAATATCATCACCAGTAGCACCAACAATAGTATCATCAAAATTTGAACCTTTTATAACTTCAATATCATTAAGATTATCACTACTATTATATCCATCATTTGTTACTTCAACAGTTGCAGATAAATCTACTTTGATACCTGTTGTATCATTAGATGAGTAATCAGCCGTATCAACATTATCTCCACCATCTAAAGTATCATCACCTTTTCCACCAACAAGTGTATCATCTCCAGCAAGTCCTTGAAGAATATTATCATCATCATTTCCAGATAAATTATCATTACCTGTTCCACCTTCGAGGTTTTCGATATTTTTAATGATAAGATCACCTACACCACTTGTTTGTACTGTATCTATAGATAAATCAACAGAGATATTACTAGATTCATTAGAAAAACTTACAAAATCTCCATCAATTTCTCCACCTTCACCACCATTAATATAATCAGTACCAGAACTAGCACCATTTCCGATAAGTGTATCATCTCCAGTTCCCCCAACAAGTGAGTTTGCAGTAGAAGTACCTTTAATAGTATCATCTCCAGCTCCACCTATAGCACCTTCTATACCTATAAATGTTGTTCCAGATACAGCATTCCCATTTAATGTAAATGAACCGCTAACTAAATCTACGTTTACAGTATCTGTAGAACTACTTGCAATCTTTGAAAAATCAACAGTATCTACATCAGAACCACCTGCATCCAGTGAACCATCATATACAGTAGCACCGATATTACTTACTATAAAGTTATCATCACCATCTCCACCAATAAGACTATCAGTTCCAGAAGTGCTAACTCCTCCTCCATCTAAAATATCATCACCAGAACCACCAGTTAATGTGTTTGCATTTGTATCTCCAGTAATCTCATCATCACCAAAACTACCAATTACATTTTCAATGTTCTTTAAATTGTCGGTATAATTATCACCACTAATACTTTCTAATACATGGTCCTTGACTTTTGCTAAATCAACAACTACTTTATTAGATGAAGAAGTAATATACTGATAACTTACTGTATCAATATCATCTCCTCCATCTAAGTAGTCATTTCCACTTCCACCTTGTAATGTATCTTCACCAGCATTTCCGATTAAAGTATTTACTCCTGTATCACCCGTGATTGTATCATCATTACTACCACCTGTAATATTTTCAATATTTACTAAAGTATCTACTTCATCACTTGCATCAAAACCATTAGCATCAAGGTCAACAGTTACACTTAATGTCGTAGCATTTATAGATTCTGTTCTTTGACTATAATCTGCAGTATCTCCAAAAATCGTAGAATCTCCACCATCTAGTCTGTCATCTCCGCTACCACCAATTAAAGTATCATCTCCACCTTCACCATAAAAAGTATTTGATACATTATCATCTACATCACCAATAATAGTATCATTTGATTCAGAACCAATGATATTTTCTATACCATATAAAGTATCACTATAAACAAATCCATCATTAGTAACAGTTCCAGTATTTAATACAGAATCATCTTCTCCTGCTACATTCATATCTACAACTATACCACTTGTACTTGTAGAATAATCTGCTGTATCTACTTCTGTATCCACAAAAGTATTGATAGTTCCGTCACTATTAAAAGTAACAGTACCACCAAAAAGAGTGTCATTATCAGAACCACCAGTTATTGTATCTTTTCCATCTCTTCCTATAAGAGTATTTTCATCACTATTTCCAATAAGTATATCATCGCCATCACTACCTTCAAGATTTTCTATACTTTCTAATAGAACATTTCCTGCACCAGTATTTTGAGAAGTAGTTTCATTGCTTAAATCAACAGTTACTCCATTTGCCCCAGTAAAGTTAAAACTAATAAAATCAGAACCTTCTCCACCAATTAAAGTATCTGTTCCTCCATCAGCACTAGTACCATTTCCTAATAGAGTGTCATCTCCATAACCACCAGATAAAATATTTGTACTTGTAGTTCCGGTAATAATATCATCACCACTTCCCCCTATAGCACCCTCTATATCTATAAAAGTATCCTTTCCTTGAGTATGACTAATAGTTGTCTCAGCATTTGAGATAGAAAGATCAATAGTTAAATCATCAAGTGCATTACTATAATCAACAGTATCGATACCATCACCACCATCTAAGGTATCATCTCCTATACCACCGTTAAGAGTATCATTATTTGCTCCACCATCTAAAGTATCATCTCCTTCTCCACCTATTAAAGAATCATCTCCTGATTCTCCATAAAGCGTATCATTATTTGCTCCACCATCTAATGTATCATCATTTGCTCCACCATAAAAAACATTTACTAATGAATTTCCAGTAATAATATCATCATAACCAGAACCTTGTATATTTTCGATATTTAAAATTTTATTTTGATATGCAGTTCCAGATTCTGTAAATACAGTTTGATATGATGTGTCAGTTAAATCTATTGTTAAACTACCATTTACAAAACTATAGTCTAATAAATCTATATCATCACCACCATCTAAATAGTCATTTCCTATACTTCCATAAATAGTATCAGCACCTTGGGCACCTTGAATTGTATTAGTATCAGTACTTCCAGTAAAAGTATCATCACCATCATTACCAATGATATTTTCAATACCATATAAAGTATCTGTGGCAGTAGATGATCCATTTTCATAAGTATATGAAGCACCATTTCCATTTGCAAGGCTTAAAGAGATATCTGTACCTGATGTTTTTTTAGAGAAATCTATTGTATCTCCATTTGTTTCTTCAGTTTCACCTGCAAGGATAGTATCATTTCCAGTTGTAGTATAAAAATAATCATCGCCACTTCCACCATCAAGGTAGTCATCACCACTACCTCCATCTAATGTATCGTTACCTCCAGCACCTGAAAAACTATTTGAAATATTTGTTGTATCTGTAGAAATAATAATATCACTACTAATTGTACCTACAATGTTTTCTATACCCTCTAAAGTATCAGTTTCAGGTGTAGCTAGCGTAGATATACCATCTCCATTATCATCTAATGTGATATTTATATTATATCCAGAGTAAGTATAATCAACAGTATCAGTTCCAGAACCACCTATAAATGTATCATCACCTTCATTTCCAATAAAATAATCATCACCTGTAATACCACCATCTAAAATATTGTCAGAGTCATCACCTGTAATAGTATCATCACCTTCCCCACCAATAATATTTTCAATATCAGATAAATAATCGATATCAGTACCCGTAACATGTACCTCTCCAGTCGTTAAATCTACATCTAAATCTGTAGTAGCACCAACATAAGAATAACTTACAGTATCACTTCCACTTAAACCTTCAATAGTATTAATAGAACTATCCCCTGTAATTGTATCGTTGAAATTTGTCCCAGTAACATTCTCAATTTCACTAATAGTATCAGTACCTTCACCTGTTGCTATTCCTGTTGCTAGATTAATTGTCACACCAGTACCAGAACCAGCTACAAGTTCTTCAAAATTTTTATAAGATAAAGTATCTGTTCCATCTCCACCTTCAACAGTATCATCACCAAGACCAAGTTCAATATAATCATCACCTCGTTCAGCTTGGATATAGTTATCAGATTCACTTCCTATAATAGTATCACCGTTTGCAATACTATTTGTTCCAATTACATTTTCTATATCAAAATAATAATCTGTTCCATCACCTGTAGAGTATCCTCCAGCTGTGGTATTTGTATCTTTTAAAGTAATATCAATACCATTACTTGTTAAATTACTAAAATCTACAGTATCATCTCCCGTTCCACCAGAGATTGTATTATTACCATCTGTTCCGATAAAAGTGTCATCATAATCAGAACCAACTATATTTTCAATATTATATAATCTATCACTACCTTGATCAGTTCCACTTATATCAGTAGCTGTACCATAATCAGAACCTAAACTAGCAGCAATTGGATCGAGAAGTTTTACAGATACTCCATTAGTCGATTCACTATAATCAACGGTATCTTTACCCTCACCACCATCTAAAGTATCATTTCCTGCACCACCAGATAAGGTATCATTTCCTGTTCCACCATCTAAATAGTCTTCTCCATCATTTCCTTTAAGTACATCATAGTGTGCCCCACCACTTATGGTATTATTTTCATCACTACCTATTAAAGTATCTCGATAATCACTTCCTATAAGGTTTTCGATTCCATAAATTGTATCAGTACCTTCACCTGTTGCTTGATTGGCAGTCAATCCATCATGGTCTACAGAGTCTAAGTTTACTTTTACTCCTTCATCTAAAGATGATGGATTTTCTACAAAATTTGCATAAGAAAGAGTATCATTCTCTACATCTCCACTTAGAGTATTTTCTCCACCATAAACAATATCATCACCTAAACCTAGCTCAATAATATCATCACCATCATAACCATAAACAGTATCATCTCCACTATTTGCGACTACGGTATCATTTACTAAAGACCCATATACTTCAGTATCAGTTTCTCCTGTATAAATGATATTATCATTTAAATTTGTAGCAAGTACAAATCCTAATTCAATATTACTATCAGCAGATTGTACATAATCATAAGAACTAGAAATATTTTCATCTACTTCTTTTATATTTACACCATAAGTTTCTGCATATGTTAAACTTGTTTCAATAGGAGTCTCAAAGCCAACTTGGTTTTCTACTGAAACATTATTTATATCAAAAGTTGTTATAGCTGAAATTGTAAGTTCAAAATCTACTGTTAATGAAGTATCATACTGAATAACAAACTGAATTTCACCTGTTACTTCATTGAGAGTATATCCATTTGATAAATCATCAGTCGAAGATACTGAAAGTGAAGTTCCAGAGATACCTAAGATTTTAACACCTGTTGGAAGTCCAGAAATATCTAAATTTGTTATAGCATAACCTTCTGGTTGATTTGGATTCAAAGTAATTATTCGAGAAGTAAAAGTCTCACTAAAATAAGTAGAGTTATCAGCATAAATCTCAACTTTATCGTACTCATCTTTGTCTATATCTGTTTTATTTATAGTTTCAGAATCAGTTTGTTTTACTAATTCACTTCTATCTGGTTCGTTTGGGTAATTATTTGAATAAGTCGTACCACCGCCACCTTGAATGATTAATTTATTATTCAAGGTAGATACGATACTTTCAACATGAATAACATCTACATCAAAAGACAGAGTTGGAGTTACTCCTTCTGCCTCAGCTATAGCTATAGCTATTTCTGTTTCTGTTTCTGCAGCTACAGCTGTTTTTGTTGAACTCTCTGTTGAAGTAAATATAACTTCTTCTATCTCTTCTGCCTCATCTACATTTTGAGTTACTTGTACATCATCTTCTTCAGATACATTTTCTTCTATTAGGTCACTGATTTCTTGAAGGATTATAATTGGTGAGGGTGTTGCTTCGGGAGCTTCTTCTTTGGCTTCTTGATCTATTTTTACTTCTAAGCTGGCTGAAATTGATTCAAGAGGTAAATCATTTACTTCTTCTATAGCAGATAAAATATTTTCTAAAGAGAGTTTTGAACCTCCTAAAAAATTAAAAAAAGGAGGTGAGTCGTTATAACCCATAAGAGCCATAGATACAAAAGTAAAAGAACCTTGATTTGGTATATCAATGATGATATCCCCACCAACTAGTTTATAGTCTAATTGAGTAAGATCAATCCCTTTAATATTAAAATCTATCTCATCTCCTGGACGAACATAGACAGAGAGATTGTCTCCTACTTTAGGTGCTTTTGTTATTTTTACTTTATTGTTTTTATACTCTATATTTTCATTATTTTTAATCTCAGCCATAAGAATCCTTCATAATCAATAGTTATTACTTTATTTTAACATAATTTTACAAAAAAATTGTAAGATAATTGTAAGAAAATATATACAGATACTTAAATCTCATAATAGTATCAAGTAAAAATAATTATTATTAAGAATAGTGTCAATAAATACAAAGAAAAGAACGGTTATTAAATAGGAGTAAAAATAAATAAATATTTTATTAAAAGTGAAAAATAGAAAATTTTACTGTAGTTTAAAAGCAAATAAATAAATTTATTTGCTTTTGTATTATAAGTTTTTCATAAATTCGATAGTAAGACGTACACCAGCCCCAGAAGCACCTGCAGGATTATATCCCCAAGCAGCATCAACAAAGGCAGGTCCAGCAATATCTAAATGTACCCATTTATCTTTGTTTTCATCTGTAATAAAATTATCTAAAAACATACCTGCAGTTATCGCTCCACCATAACGAGTACTAGCAATATTTGACATATCTGCTATCTCACTTTTTAGTGTTTTTTTAAGATATCTATTAAAAGGTAATGTAGTAGCAAGTTCACCACTGTTTATTGCACTTTTAACGACTTCATGTTTAAGCATACTATTATTTCCCATGATACCGTTAGTATATTGACCAACACCAACGACACAAGCACCAGTAAGTGTGGCATAGTCAAAAATATAATCAATATCTTCAATTTCATCTTGTGCATAACATAAACAATCAGCAAGAACAAGACGACCCTCTGCGTCTGTATTTTTAACTTCAATTGTTTTACCATTTCGTGCAGTTAATACATCATCAGGTTTATAAGCATCCCCACCGATCATGTTTTCAACAGCACCAACAATACCATGCACTTCTATAGGTAAATTCAAAGCAGAAATAGTATTCATAATACCTAAAACTGCACATCCACCACCTTTATCGCTCTTCATATTTACCATATAATCAGCAGGTTTTAAACTTAAGCCACCACTATCATAAGTAAGACCTTTTCCAACTAAAACCATTTTCTTTTTCGCTTTAACTTTACCTTTTGGCTTATATGTAAGATGAATAAGTTTTGATCTATGACAACTTGCTCGACCAACAGCAAGCATAGAACCCATGTTATTTTCTACTAGATAATCTTCGTCTAAAATTTTACACTCTAAATCATTTTCTTTTGCAATATTAATAGCATTTTGAGCCATAATAGCTGGATAAAAATCTTCAGGAGTTGTATTTACAAAATCTCTTACCATATTAACAGAATTACAAATAGCAACTGATCCTTCAAACTCTTTTTGAATCTCTTTGTCTATTTTTGAAACTTCTATGTAAATGTTTTTTTCTACTTTATCTTCTTGTTCTGATTTGTATTTTGTAAATGAATAATTACCTAATTCAAATCCGTCTACATATGAACTTAAATTATCTTTTACTTTTATATACGCTGATTTAAAATTTGTAGTATTGATTTTTTTAACTGCTGTTGCAATAGCGATTCTTATACTATCATGATCTAAATTTTCACAACCAACATAGAGTTTTTTCATCTCTGGAAGTAAAACACACTCTTCCTCACTACCTTTAAAATTTAGAGATTTTAATAACTCTTTGTTTTCTTTAATTTTTTTATTTTTTACTAAAACTATTTCACAATCTGTATCAATTTTTTTAGTTGTTAGATTTAAATTCATTTTTTTCCTTTTAATTTTTCTTATCTTTTTTCTCTGTTGCTTTTTGGAAGTAGTAAATAATACCTCCCCCAAATAATAATGCAAATGGAGCAGCTAAGTACCAATGTTCTTTTGCAACTTCTAATAATTCTAATATCACATCACCAAAATACCAAACAGGTATAATAGTAATAGCTGCCCAAACCCACGCACTCAGTAAGTTTATAAATGCATACATTTTGGCGTTATACCTTGTAAGTCCTATAGAAATAGGAATAACTGTTCTCATACCATACATATAACGTTGTGCAAATATAATAGGCCAACCATATTTTTTAAGTAAAAGATGCGCTAACGCAAACTTTCTTCTTTGACCTTTAAATTTTTTATGAACATACGATTTATTATATCTTCCTATATAAAAATAGATCTGATCACCAGTAAAACCACCAAGACCTGCTATAAAAATAGCCATAGGTAGCCACATATCATCTGTATGAGATAGCAAACCAGCCATAATAAGACCCATTTCACCTTCAAGAATACTCCATGCAAAAAGAATGATATATCCATGTTCTTTCATAAGATATATAAACTTATTTGTTACACCTTCAATAGGAGCATTATAAAGATTGTATCCTAGGTAGGAAAAAAACAAAACGATTAGAACTGTTGCTATTTTTCCTGAATGTTTATTGATAAAAATCATAAAAAACCTTTTTAATCTAGATTCAATAAACTTTGAGCTTGTACCATATCTTTGTCACCACGACCAGATAGGTTAATCACTACTATTTTACCTTGTAATTCTTCTTTTGCTTTTTTCAAATATGCTATAGCATGGCTTGATTCAAAAGCAGGAATAATTCCTTCTTTTCTACTCAACCATACAAAGGCATCCATCGCTTCATCATCTGTGATATTATCGTATGTTACAGTACCTAGATCGTTATGAAAACTATGTTCAGGTCCAATTCCCGGATAATCTAATCCAGCAGAAATAGAATGTGCTTCTTGCACTTGCCCATCTTCATCTTGTAATAAATAAGAACATTGACCATGTAATACGCCCGGTGTTCCTTTTTTTAAACTACATCCATGCATATCAGTCTCTATTCCATGACCACCAGCTTCGATACCTATACATTCTACATCTTCATCTTCTAAGAAGTGAGAAAACATACCTATAGCATTTGATCCTCCACCAATACAAGCAATAACTTTATCAGGTAATCTATTTTCTTTTTCTAATATTTGTTGTCGTGTTTCCCATCCGATAATCGCTTGAAAATCTCTTACCATCATAGGATAAGGATGAGGACCTGCAACTGTACCAATTATATAGAAAGTGTCTCTAGCATTTGTCACCCAAAATCTAATCGCATCATTCATAGCATCTTTTAAAGATCTACTTCCACTCTCAACTGCAATTACTTTAGCACCTAAAAGTTTCATTCTAAATACATTAAGTTCTTGTCGTGCAACATCTTTTGCACCCATAAATACTGTACACTCTAGCCCCATTAGAGCAGCAATTGTAGCAGTTGCAACTCCATGTTGTCCTGCTCCAGTTTCTGCAATAACTTTTGTTTTACCAAGTCTTTTAGCCAATAAACCTTGAGCAATTACATTATTTACTTTATGTGCTCCAGTATGATTTAAATCTTCTCTTTTTAAATATACTTTAGCACCGATTTCTTTACTTATATTTTCAGCAAAATAAAGAGGGTTTGGTCGTCCAACATACTCTTTTAAATAGTAGTTTACCTCTTCCCAAAACTTTTTATCAAATCTATATTTTTTATAACTTTTTTCTAAATCTAGTAAAATAGGCATAAGTGTTTCAGGAACATAACGCCCTCCGAATATTCCGAAATGTCCATTTTCATCTGGATCAAATTTACTTGGGTGTGGGATGTAGTTATTCATTCTATTAAACCTTTTAAATATCTAGTACACTATAAATAGGTGCGTGTACTTTTACTTTTTCATCACCTTTTAAAAATTTTAAATTCATTAGAAAACAGATTTCTACTAAGGTAGCTTTTGTATCTTTTACTAGTTTGCAAGCGGCATTTGCGGTACCACCTGTAGCACATAAATCATCAATAACTAAAACTCTTGCCCCTTCTTTACTGTTAAATGCATCAAGATGAATTTCAACTTCATCAAAACCATACTCTAACTCATATTTTTCACAAATAGTTGTTGAGGGTAATTTCCCTTTTTTTCTAATAGGAACAAATCCAATACCAAGTCTATCAGCTAAAGCAGCTCCAAAAATGAAACCTCTAGCATCAAGTCCAGCAATATATTCTAAATTCATAGTTTTGTATCGTTCTTCTAAATGATCCATTAAAAATTTATAGGCTTCCTTATTATTGAGTAAAGTTGTAATATCTTTAAATATAATACCCGGTTTTGGAAAATCTGGAATATCTCTAATACTATCTAATAAATATTGTTTTTCTTTTTCATCTAATGTTATGCTCAAAATTTTATCCTCTTAAAAATTGTTATCTATTATTTGGCAAATTGTGTGACCAAATAATATATGCATCTCTTGAATACGTGGAGTATTATTACTTGGAACTACCAAATTAATATTACAAACATCATTCATAGCACCACCATTACGACCAGTAAATCCTACTGTTTTACAACCAAGATCTTGACCAAGTTTTAAAGCACTAACAACATTTTTGCTATTACCACTAGTACTAATACCAATAATAACATCACCTTTGTTAGCCAATGACTCTACTTGTCTATCAAAAACTCTATCATATCCATAATCATTTCCAATAGCAGTTAATGCACTAGTATCAGTTGTAAGGGCAATACCAGGTAAACCGCGTCGTTCCGTTTTATAACGTCCAGTAAGTTCTGCAGCTATATGTTGTGCATCAGCTGCACTTCCACCATTACCACAAAGTAACACTTTATTACCATTCTTTAATGCTTCAACAATAATTGTAGATGCTGTTGCAATGTCGTTTTCCATAGAACCAATAACAGCAGTGATTGTTTCTAAGTGTGAAGAAAATTCTTCATTAATTGTATTTATCATAATATAATCCTAAAAATTGCAATATACTTTCTAATTTTGACCCATTCTATCAAAAAGTCTTTTATGACTTGATAATATTTAGAACATCTTTTATAGAATTAATTACAAATAAAGCTTTTGATTCCTTTTCATCAAAATGATGTCCAGATTTGACTTGAATGGTATTTGTAATACCAGCATTTAATCCAGTCTGAATATCGGAATCTTTATCCCCAATTATCCAAGATTTTGAATAGTCAATATTTAAAATTTTTGAAGCTTGTTTTATCATACCTATTTTTGGTTTACGACAATCACATTCAGCATCAGGAGCATGAGGACAACAATATATTTCAGATATAAAAACATGATTATTAAGAAATTCTTGTTTTAACCATTGAGTTAAAACATCATATTGTTCTTTTGTATAATATCCACGTCCTATACCAGATTGGTTTGTAATAATAACTAATTTATAACCTAGATTTTGTAAATAACCTAAAGC
>JAONGR010000032.1 GCA_028375605.1 Arcobacteraceae bacterium | reverse complement strand
ACTACAATATTATTAAAAAATATTGAAGATTTTGCAACAGTTAACGAAATTTATGCACAATATTTTGAAGCACCATATCCAGCACGAGCAACTTATGAAGTAGCTAGATTACCAAAAGATGCTTTAATTGAAATAGAATCAATTGCAAAAAGATAGTTAAAAGTTTTATTTATATAAATGGAGAAGAGAAAATGAAAAAAGATATTGTTATTGTAGGTGGTGGTTGTATTGGACTTATGACTGCATATTGTTTACAAAAAAGTGGAAGATCTGTTACTATAATTGAGAAAAATGATATTACTGACGGTACATCATTTGGAAATGCAGGTTTATTATCTGCTTTTAAAAAAGCACCATTAAGTGCACCAGGAGCTATTCCTGATACAATGAAATTGATGCTAAAAGGTGAATCTCCTGCAAGCGTTCATCCAACTTTAAACTTACATTTATATAAATGGCTTTTAAAATTTGCTGCTAGTTCAACAGAAGCTAGATTAAAAAGAACACTTGCTTTATTTGAAAGATATGGACAAGTTAGTTTAGATATGTATGAATCAATGGTTGAAGATGATGGAATAGATTTTCATTTCAGAAAAGACGGTTTATTAATGATTTATACTGAACAAAAAACTTTTGATGCAAAAGCAGCACATTGTACTGATCCAAAAGCTTTTGAAATTCTTTCAAAAGAAAAAACCAAAGAGTATATGCCAATTTTAAATGATAAAGTTATAGGTTCAATTCTTTTAAAAGAAAATGGACATATTGATCCAGGTGAAATGATGCTGGCAGTAAAAAAATATCTTGAAGAAAAAGGTGTAGAATTCCTTTTAAATGAAGAAGTTACAAAACTGGAATTTAGTGGTTCAAAAGTTACTAAAATACGAACTAACAAAGGTGAGTATGAAGCTGATACTTTTATCTTATCGACAGGGTCAGATGATACACTTGCAAAGCAAGCACAAAATAAGTTTATGATGACACCTGCAAAAGGGTATAGTCTTACTTTTAAAATGGATGAAGAATTGATGCCTAAAACTACATCTTTATTTGCTGATTTATTTATAGCTATGACTCCAAGAAGAGAAACACTAAGAATGACTTCAAAACTTGAATTAGGGACAACTAATCCTTCAATTGTTAGAAAACAAATTGAAAGTATGAATAAAAATCTTGCGCAATATACAAATGATTTTAAAAGAGAAAATGTTACTGAATGGGCAGGATTTAGACCTTTAACTCCGAATGATATACCTATTCTAGGATATGATGAAAGATATAATAACTTAGTGCACGCGACAGGACTTGGATGGTTAGGTATCACATTTGCACCGTCAATTGGTAAAATAATAAATGATGTAATAACTATTGATCAAAAAAATGAAACAAACGCAGATATTCTATTATTTTCTGCTTTTTTTCAAGGATAGAGATACACTTCTAATAAAGTAATCTATTAAGTAATATTACTTTATTAAAGAAATAAAATTTTAAAAAAATAAACAAAATAAAAAGGAAGATAAAATGAAGATATTGAAGAATACGCTATTTTTTATAGCCATGTTATGTATACCAACTATTGGCTTTGCGGAGGAAATAGTTGGTATAGATCAAAAAATAGACCAATTTTTTACGACTTACCTAGGCTGGTTTGCTAGTACGATCTTTTATGGTGTAAAAGTAGAAGATGGAGTAAACTTTCCTTTAATCGTAGGATGGTTATTTATAGCAGCTATAATTTTTACTTTTTATTTTGGTTTTGTACAATTTAGAAAATTTAGACTTTCTATCGATATCGTATCTGGAAAATATACAGATCCGAAATCTAAAGGTCCAGGTGAAGTTTCACACTTTCAAGCACTTGCAACTGCATTATCAGGAACTGTAGGTCTAGGTAATATTGCTGGAGTTGGTGTTGCTTTAGCAATTGGTGGACCAGGAGCAACTTTTTGGATGATTATTTGTGGTTTATTTGGAATGGCTTCAAAGTTTACAGAATCTACACTAGGTGTAAAATATAGAAATGAAAATGCAGATGGAACAGTATCAGGTGGTCCAATGTACTACCTATCAAAGGCATTTAAAGAAAAAGGTCATGTAAAAATTGGTAAATTTCTGGCAGTTGGTTTTGCTATTATGACTATATTTTCATCTCTTGGGGCAGGAAACCTTTTCCAAGGAAACCAAGCAAATGCAATGATTGTTCAAACATTTGGAATTACTCCAGGATATGGTTGGGTTACAGGGATTGTTCTTGCTATTCTTGTTGCTAGTGTTATTATAGGGGGTATGCCGTCTATTGGTTCTGTTACATCAAAACTTGTTCCTTTTATGGCTCTATTGTATATAGGAATGGCACTTATCGTATTAATTTCTCACTATGACCAAATCGGTGGGGCAATTGAACAAATTTTTACAGGTGCATTTACAGGTGAAGGAGTTGCCGGTGGTTTTATTGGCGCACTGATTCAAGGACTTAAAAGAGCAACATTCTCAAATGAAGCGGGTGTTGGATCTGCTGCTATTGCCCATTCAGCTGTAAAAACTAAAGAACCTATTACTGAAGGTTTTGTATCTTTACTTGAACCATTTATTGATACAGTTGTTATTTGTACAATGACAGCTTTAGTTATTACTATTTCAGGTATGAATAATGGAGAGTTAAGTGGTGTTACATTAACAGCAGCAGCATTTACAGAAACATCATCTATTTTTGAATATATATTAGCACTTACTGTAGTTATGTTTGCATTCTCAACAATGATTTCTTGGTCATACTATGGACTAAAAGCTTGGACTTACCTTTTTGGTGAAAGTAAAGTAAACGAGCTTATTTATAAAGCAATGTTTTGTTCATTTGTTGTTGTAGGTACAAGTATTAGTCTTAGTTCTGCTATAGATTTCTCAGATGCTGCTATGTTTGCAATGTCAATCTTTAACATTATTGGATTATACTACTTAATGCCAATTGTAAAAGCTGAATTAAAATCTTTCGTAGATAGAGTGAATTCAGGTGAGATCAAAAAATATAAATAGGTATTCTATAATATCTTATTAATAACTATCATAGGAAGGGTAATCCTTCCTATGATTACAATATTTTTATAAAGCTAATAAAAAGTTTTGATGTTCTTTTTATTAGTTTTATAAGAATATAAAATAATAATTTTGTACTAAAAGAGGAAAGTTTATATGAAACTATCAAGAGCTGTTTGGGCTGAAATAAATTTAAATAACTTAGCAAATAATATACAAGAAGTTAGAAGAATAACAAATAAGAATGCTAAAGTAACAGCAGTGATAAAAGCAGACGGATATGGACACAGTGCAGTTGATATAGGTGAAACATTACTAAAAAACGGTGCTGATAGATTTGCAGTAGCCACTTTATCAGAAGCTATACAGCTACGAAAAGATTTCAAAGATACTGAAATCATGGTTTTAGGCTATACACCTGAGAGTTTAGCTAAAGAAGTAATTGAAAATAATATTATACAAACTATTTATTCAAAAGAGCAAGCAAAGATATTTGCTAAAGTTGCTCTTGACCTAGAAAAAGAAATAATAATTCATATAAAAATAGACACAGGTATGCATAGATTAGGACTTCTTCCTACTGACGAAACAGTTGAAGAGGTATTTGAAATTGGCAAATTAAATGGCTTAAAAATAGAAGGTATATTTACTCATTTTGCTACAGCAGATGAAATAGATAAAGAATATACAAAAACTCAAGTAAAAAAATTCAATTATATCACTGAACAACTAGAGAAAAAAGGACTCACTATTCCAATTAAACATGTTTCTAATAGTGCTGCTATTATCGATCTTCCTGAATTTAATTTTGATATGGTAAGAGCAGGTATCATGACCTATGGACTTTATCCATCAAACAACGTTAATAGAGATGTAGTTGACTTAAAAGAAGTGATGTGTTTAAAAGCAAAGATATCTCAAATTAAAGAATTATCTCTTGGAGATGGAGTAAGTTATGGACTTAAATATACATTTCATAAAGCTGGAAAAATTGCTATTTTACCAATAGGATATGCAGATGGATACACTAGATTACTTTCAAATAAATCCCACGTTATGATAAACGGAGTAAAGGCTCCAATTATAGGAAATATATGTATGGATCAATGTATTGTTGATATTACAGGAATCGATGCAAAAGTAGGTGATGAAGTTGTCTTATTTGGAGGAGATGATCCAGAGGGAATCTCTATTGATAGCATTGCCAATATTTTAAATACTATTAATTATGAAGTTGTTTGCATGGTAGATAAAAGAGTTCCTCGAGTATTTATTCAAAACAATAAAACTATAAAAGTAAAAGACTATTTATTAGATTAGTCTTTATAGTTAGAAAATTTAATTATAAAGACTAATTAAATTTTTCTTTAATTTCTAGAAAATCATCTAAATTCTCCAAAAACAATTCTATTAAATTTGGATCAAAATGTGTACCCTTTCCTTCTTTTAATAAATTTAAAATTTTGTCAAGATTCCAAGCTTTTTTATATGGTCTCTCACTTGCTAAAGCATCAAATACATCCGCTATTGCTGTAATTCTTCCATATATGTGTATCTCATCATTTTTTAAGCCTCTTGGATAACCTGATCCATCCCATTTTTCATGGTGATAATAAGCAACTATCGCAGAAGTTTGCAAGATAGGTCTATTTGAGCCTCGCAACATTTCATAACCAATTGTAGCATGGGTCTTCATTACCTCAAATTCGGCAGGAGTAAGTTTGCCTGGTTTATTCAAAATTGAGTCTGCAATACCTATTTTACCGATATCATGCATGGGTGAAGCATATTTCAATAATTCTGCTTCTTCTGTTGAAAGTCCTGTTTTTAGAGCTAATAATTTAGAATATTCGGCAACCCTTTTTACGTGATTTCCTGTTTCTTGACTTCTCGTCTCACCTATTTCACCTAATTTATAAATAAGTTCTCTTTGAGTTTCTTCTATTTCATTATGCAAATTTACAAGCTCTGTAATATCTTTTCTAATACCTATATATTCAATAATATTTCCATTTTTATTTTTAATTGGTACTATCGTAGCGATTGAATAATATGTATCTCCATTTTTTGAGAGGTTCTTTAAATCACCTTTCCAAGTTTTTCCTGATTCTAGTACTTCCCATATTTTTTTAATATCTTCACTCTTAACATCGGGATGGTTCAAAATAGAGTAAGATTTTCCTACGATTTCACTTCGAGAATAACCACTTATTTCACAAAATTTATCGTTACCATAAGATATATTTCTATTTAAATCTAAACGTAAAATTATATTGCTTTCTTCAATTGCATATTCATATGATTTTGAAAGATAAAGAACATCCTCATATTTATCCGATGCAATAGAATACTGCTCTTTTAAATCATTTTTTGTTTCTTCATGTTGTGTGATATCATCTCTGATTGCTATATATTCAATAAGTGTGCCATTACTATCAAGTATAGGGTTTATTACAGTATTAACATAATATGCAGTTCCATCCTTAGCTTTATTTTTAATTTTTCCGAACCATGGTTTTTTATCTATCTTGATAGTGTTCCACAACTCTTTATATATAGACTTTTCCATATCTTCATGTCTAAATATATTGTGATCTTTTCCTATTAATTCATCTCTTGTATACCCTGAAATATTACAAAACTGGTCGTTGACATAAGTAATATTTCCTTTCCAATCAGCTTTTGAAACGAAGCTACTTATATCTACAGTACGTTTATACTCTTCTAATAAGTGAATTTGTTCAAAATGATTCTTAATAGATTTTACAATAGTACCAAACTCATCTTTCCTATCTAACATTTTATCGATAGAGTCTATCTTTTCATTTCCTTCTATAATATCAGTTAACCTTTTGAGAGGTTTAACAATAATATTGTAAATAAGAAATATTAAACATAAAATCAACAAAATCGCACTCGAAGTAATTATAATTAATTGATTTTTAAAAATTTCACTAGCTACATCAATAGTTTCTGATGGAACATTTATACCAATGTGTTCTATTTCATCTTTAGAATCAGAAAGAAAAGGATGTATAAAATCAAAATTTTCATTTTCATTTTTAGTAATAAATTTTATTTTATGATTTGTTTGTTTTTCTAATTTGTTAAGATACTCTCTTGTTATTCTTTTTCCCATCAGCAAATAACCACGTGGCTTACTAAGACGTTGTGCATCTAAAGATGGCTGAATTGGGGAGATAAATAATTGAATAAGGTTTCCATTATGTTTTATGTAATAATTATAAAATGTTGGATTAGTTAGGTCTAATGAAATTTTGTTGAAAGTATTGAGTAACATATCTTCTTTCTCATGTAATTGAGCATAATAAACGATATCGTTCTTTTCATTATAAACAGCAGTATATTCAAAATTTAAGGTAGTCATATCAAGATTTTCTTCAGCCCAAACATCATCTTGATGGCTTACGAATGTAACCATCTCATCCCAATAAGTATTTTCAAAAGCAATACTAAGATAAGACTCTTGCATCAAGCTTATAATCGAATCCAAAGAAGTATGGTATTCGGCAATTCTTTTATCTTTTATCTCTTGAATATAATGCTGATTATAATTCCAAAATTCAATAAAAAAAACAATAAGTATTATAAAAAAAATACCTACAAAAGAACTTATTTTCTGATTTATTTTCACTTATCAATTCCTTTATAAAGAGGGAGATTCTATCACAAAAATGTTAATAATCACATAATAAATCTAACAGTATTAGTCTTTATAATCAGTATGATTTAATGCAAAATAGTGCAATAAATAAGTGATATCCAAAGCAGTAAACCACTCTCTTCTTTTTAATATACTTTGTAAATTCAGAGGCTTTATAACTTGATATGCTTTTGTTACAGTATTTTCAATCTCTTTCTCTAATGTTTCCTTACTATAGGTAAAGATAAAATTTGGAAAATACTCTCTTGCATTTGGGACCTGAATACTCCATTTATTTTTATAAAATTTCAATAAACACAATACTTCTAAATCACTCCAACCTTTCTCTCCATATAAATCTTCCCTATCAAAATATTTATAATTTTTATCACTATACTTATTTGACAATTCTACAACTAACTGTTCAAACATCTCTTCATTTGTCTCTTCTATGAAGTCAGGAAAAACTAATTCATCAATTTTAGATTTAAATATATCTTTTTTCTTTGATAATGAACTTGTGAACGCTTTTTGATTTTTTGCAATTACGCACATAAAACTTCCTTATTCTAATTTCTTTTATTCTATTAAAATATAAGTAAATAGACTATTAATTATTGATATAATAAATCTACTTAAAATAAATTACTAGGAATATAAATGAAATTTACAGCACCCTTAAAATCAAATAGCATTAAAATTATGCTTCTTGGAAGTGGAGAATTAGGTAAAGAGGTAGTTATAGAAGCTCAAAGACTAGGTGTTGAAACAATTGCAGTAGATAGTTATGCAAATGCACCAGCTCATCTTGTAGCAAATAAGTCTTATGTAATCAATATGAAAAATGAAGCAGAAGTTTTAGATATTATCAGAAAAGAAAAACCTGATTTCATTTTACCAGAAGTTGAAGCGATTAGTATTTCTGCATTATTTAAAGCAGAAGATGAAGGTTTTCATGTGATTCCAAATGCTGAAGCTGTAAATAAAACTATGAATAGAAAAAATATTCGAGTATTTGCTTGTGAAGAGTTAAAACTCCCTGCATCAAAATATGAGTTTGTTTCGACAATCGAAGGATTAAAAAAAGCAGCTAATACTATTGGTTTTCCTTGTGTTATTAAACCTGTAATGTCTAGTTCTGGTCATGGTCAAAGTATTGCTAAATCTGCTGATGACATTTTAAACTCTTGGGAAATTGCAAAAGAGGCTAGGGGAGATGCTAGTGAACTAATCGTTGAAGAGTTTATCTCTTTTGATTATGAGATTACATTATTAACTGTAAGAAATGAAACTGGAACAACTTTTTGTGAACCTATAGGTCATATACAAAAAGATGGTGACTTCATTTTTTCATGGCAACCTATGAAAATGAGTGAAGTAGCAAAACAAAAAGCTATTGATGTAGCTAAAAAAATTACAGATGGACTAGGTGGTCGTGGATTATTTGGTGTAGAATTATTTGTAAAAGGGGATGAAGTATATTTCTCTGAAGTAAGTCCTAGACCTCATGATACAGGAATGGTAACTATGATAACACAGTCGCAACCACAATTTGCACTTCATGTAAGAGCAGTTTTAGGTTTACCACTTGATTACATTAGTTATGGAGCAGGGGCTAGTGCAGCTTATAAGTCTACCACAGATACCTTTACACCTGAAATAAATATAGACCCAAGTCTTTTTACTGCAAATTCTTTCGTGAGAGTTTTTGGTAAACCGCAAACACATCTGGGAAGAAGAATGGCACTCGCATTAACATTTCATAAAGATGATAGTGAAGTTGCATTAGAAAATGCAAAAGAGTTAATAAATAAAATAACTGAATAGTAAAAGAGATAGTATTAACTATCTCTTTTAGAACATTTATCCTCTCGTAATCTATCTAAAGAACTAAAAACTACTTCAATATTATCTTCGACACCTTTAGTTACCTTAAATATATCCTCATTACTTTTGTCAGTAGCATATAACTCAGTCACATCCTGAGTAAGAGTATGTACATTTTGGTGGGCATCTTTTAAAGTACTCCAGTGACTAGAATTTGTAAAATCTGTATCATTCATACCATCAATCCATTTCCCTAATTTACACGAATGATGATTCACTACTTTAAAGTGGTTACCTTTTTCACATTGTAAAAAGCTTGCATTTTTAAAATTAATGTGATCTGCTTTTAAAGAACCAAAATCAAACATCATATCCATATCACAAGCACCTTTTTTTGAACTCTCTAAAAAAGTTGTTCTTGTAATTGCTACTCCTAATTGTTTTGCCAATTCTTCATTTTCATTCGCCATCACATTAATAGCACCAGCAACATTTGCATTCTCTTGTGTTACTCTATCTAATTGATTTACCGTATCACTTATTTGTACCATTGATACTTGTTGTTCTTTAGCAGAACTTGCAACATCATTTATTATATTGATAGTAGAGTTTATATTTTCATTTAGATGATTATAACCCTCTATCATATTTCGAGATATCTCTTGACCTTCTTTTGTTTTTGAAGCTGCTTTTCCAACCAATGATTTAATCTCATTAGCAGCTTCTGCACTTCTTGAAGCTAAATTTCTAACCTCTTGAGCAACCACAGCAAAACCTTTTCCAGCTTCACCTGCTGTTGCTGCTTCTACAGCTGCATTTAATGATAAAATATTTGTTTGAAATGCAATTTGGTCAATTACTGTTATGGCTTCATTTATTGCTGTTACTTGTTCAGTAATCTCTTCCATTGCAGTTGATGTTTGATTTGCCAAAACTTCACCCTCTTTGGAAGAGGTTGTTACCTCTTTAGCTAAATTTGCCATCTCATTTGTATTGTTACTACTCTCTTGAATACTAGATAATATCTCTTCAATTGCAGCAGATGCTTCTTCCAGTCCTGCAGCTTGCTTATTTGAAGAATCACTTAATGCGCTTGAAGAATCACTTAACCCTTTTGATGATTCTAATAATCTTTTTGTACTCACATCTACAATTGCAATAATACTTGATATCGTTACACCTGTATTTTTTGCACCACTCATAATTGATGCAATCTCTCCTGTAATACCCTCGATTGCATTTACTTCATAATCAAATTTTGCATTACTAAAAGCAACTAAAACTTTAGAAAGCATATCTAAATTTTTTCGCATTCCATTTACAAGTTCATTTATTTCTATAGCTAAATCTTGTACTCCTGATGATTGCGCTTTTGATTTAATATTTGTATTTAATAATCCAGAATTAGCACGACTAATAACGGATTTCGCTTCATCGATTACAATTTGATCTTGCTTGATACCTCTGTCTATAGATTCTAAATATTCATTAAACTTGGAAACAACATCTCCAATTTCATCATTATTTAAAACCTCTATTTGTGTAGCATTATGGTCTACTATTACATTATTTATTGAATCATTTAATTTTTTAATTGGATTTAAAACTATTTTCTTTACATTTACTATAGTTGCAACTAAATTTAACAAAATAGCTAATACTAAAATAATCATTGCTAAATAAATAAGATACTCTGTCTTATCTAATGCTAAATGCACTTTATCAAATGATCTAGCAAGAATCACTATACCTAGTTTCTTTCCATTAAAATCTTTTACCTCAGTATATGTATAAAAAAACTTATCAGTGATTACTATCTTTTCATTTAGTATTTTTGATATTTTTATGGTTGATAAATCACTTAAAAATATTTTATTTTGAAACTTTTGAGAGATGATATAATCATTTTGAAAAATGTTTTCCGATTTTGGATCAACAACTTTATGTTCCATATCCATTAATAATAAAAATCCTTCATCAGACTTATCAAATGCTTTTGCAACAGAGTTTAAACCCTGAATAAACTCTAAAGAACCTAAATGTTGACCATTGTCAATAATAGGCACTACAGAACGTAAACTAAGTCCTGCTTTTCCTATTTCAAAACCATTCACTGGTTGTTGCATCTTATTTGTCTTAACGACACTTTCCCTAAAGCTACTTAAGTCATCTCCAAACTTATCAACTTTCCAGTTTCTCAAATATGACTTATTATTATTTGTATGAATATGTACTTTAACATTTTTAAATGCTGTTCCATTTTTTAAAGTAGTATTAATATTTGATAGACTTTTAATAGCTAAACTTCGATTGTTAGTTAATAATGATTCTTTTATTAACCCATCATTTGCTATTGAAAAAGCATTTGTAATTCCAATATCTTTTTTAGAATTTAAGTATTCATTATATGTTGAAAGTAGTTCTTTTTGAGTATTAAGATAAACCTCATTGTCAATTGTTTTTTTATATTCATTTAATACTAGGTACCCAATTAATATAATTACAATAGAAACTATCAGTGAGACTGTAGCAAATTTTGTGGAGATTGTTTTTCTTTTCATATACTTTCCTTAACATGACTCATTTAGTCAAGATTATATCAAATATTATATAAAAAAACTATTTATAAAAATTATGCAAACTATAAGTATATCCTATTTAATATATTCCAATACAATTCGATACAACTCTTGGAAGTCTATTGGTTTCTTTATATGGTCATTTATACCTGCCTTTTTAGTTTTAACTATATCACTTTTCATTACATTTGCACTCAAAGCAATAATTGGGATAATGCTATTTGACTTTCTAATAATTTGTGTAGCCTCTAACCCATCCATAATTGGCATCTGTATATCCATAAGGATTAAATCATAATTATCATTAAACATATGTGTAGCTTCCAGTCCGTTATTTGCTATATCTATATTGATTCCTGATTCTTCTAAAAGACCTAATATGATTTCTTGATTAATAACATTATCTTCTACTAGAAGTATATTTGAATCACTTAATTGTTTTAAATCATCTATCGTTAATAATTTGAGTGTCTTAATTTGATTTAATTTTTCTATTTTCGGTAAAGGAAGTTCAAACCCAAATGTTGTCCCTTTATCTAACTCACTATCTACCCAAATAGTACCGTCCATGAACTCAACTAGTTGTTTCGATATTGATAATCCTAAACCTGTACCTCCATATTTTCTTGTTGTTGTTGAATCGGCTTGATTAAAAGAATGAAATAATTTCATTTGATTATCTTTACTCAAACCTATTCCAGTATCTTTTATTTCAAACATAACATTATCTTTTTGATACGATATAATTAATTTCACATATCCATAATGGGTAAATTTGATTGCATTATTTATTAAGTTTATCAGAACTTGTGATATTCTTAAACT
>JAONGR010000031.1 GCA_028375605.1 Arcobacteraceae bacterium | reverse complement strand
AGAAGTCATGAACAAAAAGTAAGTGTTAAAGAAGTAGGGGATACAGCCGAAATATTTATTGAAGAAGAAAATGAAATTCAACAACCTATTTTTAAAGAACAACCGGTAACTCAAAAGCAAGAAGAGTTTATGAAACAAGAAGTTTTTGAATCTGATTTGGTAGTTGAACCTATAATTGAACAAAAAGCAGAATCAATACAATCTGAAATAATAGAAGAACCAGTTGTCACTCAGCCAAATATCAAAAAAGATGAAGGTAAAACACATTCTGTCATAGTAGAGGAATTAGAGGAAAACAAAAAACTTTTAGCTGATATAGAAGTAGGGAATATAGAAAAACCAAAAGATTTTCAACTTCCTTCAACAAAGATTTTTCAAGAAGCACCAAAAGAATCAAAGCAAAAAGTTAATGAAGCAGTGATAGATCAAAAAATCAAAGATTTACTAGAAAAATTAAAGATGTTTAAAATTGATGGTGATGTTGTTCGAACATATACAGGACCAATTGTTACTACTTTTGAATTTAAACCAGCACCAAATGTTAAAGTTTCTAAAATCTTAAATCTTCAAGATGATTTAGCGATGGCTTTACGAGCTCAAACTATTAGAATTCAAGCTCCAATCCCTGGTAAAGATGTTGTAGGAATTGAAGTACCAAATGATAGTGCTCAAACTATATATATGAGAGAAGTACTAGAAAGTGAATTGTTTCAAAAAGCTTCTTCTCCTTTAACAATGATTTTGGGTAAAGATATAGTGGGAAATCCTTTTATCACAGACCTTAAAAAATTACCCCATTTATTAATAGCTGGTACAACAGGAAGTGGGAAATCAGTTGGTTTAAATTCTATGATTTTATCATTATTGTATAAGAACTCACCAGATACTTTAAAGTTAATTATGATTGATCCTAAGATGATTGAGTTTTCTATTTATAATGATATTCCACATTTATTAACTCCCGTTATTACAAAACCAATGGAAGCTATTAATGCTTTAGCAAATATGGTAATGGAGATGGAAAGAAGATATGTTCTTATGGCGGAAACAAGAACAAAAAATATAGAAAATTATAATACAAAGTCTAAGACTAATGGCTACGAACCTTTTCCATATATTGTAATTATTATTGATGAGTTAGCTGATCTGATGATGACAAGTGGAAAAGAAGTTGAAATTTCTATTGCAAGAATTGCACAAAAAGCTAGAGCGTGTGGTATTCATCTTATTGTTGCTACGCAACGTCCATCAGTTGATGTAGTTACCGGACTAATTAAAGCAAATCTACCAAGTAGAATAAGTTATAAAGTTGGGCAAAAAGTAGATAGTAAAATTATTTTAGATTCTATGGGAGCCGAATCATTATTAGGAAGAGGGGATATGCTATTTACTCCTCCTGGTATGAGTGGACTTGTACGTGTTCATGCACCTTGGAGTGATGAAAAAGAGATAGAAGAAGTTGCAGAATTTTTAAAATGTCAACGAGAAGCTTCATATGATGTAAGTATTTTAAAAGAAAAAGTTGAAGAAGGTTTTGCTGGTACTAGTACATCAGGTGAGGTTGGTGAATTAGATGAACTTTTTGAGCAAGCTAAATTAGTGGTTATTCAAGATAAAAAAAGTTCAATTAGTTATTTACAACGAAGACTAAAAATCGGTTATAATAGATCAGCGACTATTATAGAGCAATTAGAGATGTCAGGAATCTTATCATCTCCTAATGCTAAAGGTAATAGAGAGATTTTAGTTTAAGAAGTATTTCAAATATACTTCTTAATTAAAATATATAGTTTAGTCTTGGAAACTTTAATTTCCAAACTATAATTTAAATTATGATATACTTCCCTATAAATTAAGATTGAGGTAGATTTACATGCGATATCCTATAGATTGTGAAAAAACATTTAGCAGTACATTTTTATTTTGGTTAAGTAGATTTGTAAGAAATAAAATTACAAGCTTATCAAATAGACAAGTAACCAATAAAGATAGACTTGCTCAAATTATTCAAGAACTTGTTCATGGATTTAATTCTATTGATGAATTAAAAAAAATGATGAAAGAGGTTCGTAATATTGGAATCACAAGTATACATGTTTATTATCTTCCTTTAGAAAAACTTTATAAATTTATGAGTTCTTTTGGTGCAGCATCTATGAAAGAAATTGATGAAGAAATTTTAAGTGATTTTTTAGCGAGTGAAACTGCAAATTTATCGGATGCTACTAAAAAGAATTATCGTATTGCCCTACTTGGATTTTTTGGGTATATCGACAAACAAAATGAAGAAGAAAATGGTGCAGCTTTTAGATATGGAATTGAACTAAAAAATTGGGGCGGATTGGCGGGAAAAAGTGGAACTAAACTACCCTCGTTTTTAAATAAAGAAGAAGTAAATAAATTTATAAATGCTATTGATGATTATCCTTATAAAGATCAAAATATTGCTGCAAGAAATCGTTTGATTATAAAAACGATTTTATATACTGGTATTCGTGTGGGTGAAGCTATTTCTATTGGTCAAAAAGATTTTATGAAAGATGGAGACTCTTATATTATACAAGTAAGAGGAAAAGGTAATAAGCCACGAGTTGTGATGATAAAAGAAAAAATTATAAAAAGAGATTTAGCAGTTTGGTTAGATTTTAGAACAACAGCTGAAAACCTATTTTTTTGTAATCAAAAAGGAAAAAAACTTACTCAGTCTTATATTAGCCGATTGGTTGAACAAATTTTATTAAGTGTTGGTTTACGAAAAGAAAAAAATGGAGCACATATGCTACGACATACTTTTGCAACCCTACTTTATCAAAATAGCCATGATTTGATTTTGGTACAAGAATCATTAGGTCATGCAGATATAAATACTTCTAGGATTTATACACATTTTGATAAAAGTCAGTTAAAACGAACTACGGATATTTTTTAGTTTAAATAAAAAAGAACGATACTACCATAAAGACTCAGTATCGTAGTCATCATCTTTTTCTAGGGTTTCCATATAAACAGAATCTGAATAATCTAAGTATAATGAATATTGATCAAGATAAATAGTTTTTTGAATATTTGAGCGATTGATATACGAGGGTTCATTTATTGATGAAGATAATTCATCTAAATAATATTCCACCATGGATGGTGCAATATTTTGAATCTCTTGTTCTAATTCTTCAAAACAAGAGATTTTAAATGTTTGAAATAGTGCATTAGTATCTAATTGTATTGTCAATTAGTTACTAAATCCGTTTAATAATGATTGCATTCGACCTAAGTCTATCTCTTTATTATCTTCTTCTTTAGAAGTATCATTGTTTTGTGTATTATCTGGAGTAGTAGTTTCTAGTATAGACTCAACTTCTTCTTCGATAATAGCTTTTACTTCCTCTTCTTCTGTTGGTCCTAAAATATTTTCAATTCTACCTAACATAGTATCCATCTCATTTGAGTTATGTTTTGTTGTATCATTTAATGCACATAATCTACTATCTAGTCCTCTATTTCTTAATTCAAGATCATCAATTTCTTCTTTTAAAGTAGTGTTCTCATCTTTTAAATTTTTCGCTTCTTCTTGTAAAATTTCATAAGCATCTAAAAGTTGATTAAGTGCTTTACTTAATTGTGCTACTGTACTATTTTCTTGCATTATAAATCCTTGCTCTTATATTATTAGAATAATATCAAAAATTAACTGATAATACCATCAATCTTAAGTAAAGATTTTATATCTGGTTCTTTATCCGCAAACTTAAGGTATAAGGCATTCATATCATCACTTCCACCCTGCCCTAATATAATATCTTTATATTTAGATGCTAGTTCTTTATTAAAAACTCCATTTTCAATAAAGAGATAAAAAGCATCTGCACTTAAAACTTCAGCCCATTTATAACTATAATATCCAGCAGCATAACCACCAGCAAAAATATGGCTAAATCCATTTTGAAATTTATTGTAAACAGGAGGCTTAATAACAGATATTTCATTTCTAATCGAATCAAGTACATCTTGTACTTCTGTTTCATTATATAATTTTTGATGAAGTTTAAAGTCAAATAAGGCAAATTCTAGTTGTCTAATTGTTGTGAGTGAAGATTGGAAATTTTTAGCTTTTATGAGTTTATCTATAGCATCATCATCCAAGATATCACCTGTCTCATAATGTTTTGCAAATAGTTTTAAAACATCTTTATCATATGCAAAGTATTCTAAAAATTGTGATGGAAACTCTACTGTATCCCATGCTACTCCATTGATACCACTTACTAAAGACTCATTAACTGTACTTAGCATATGATGTAAAGCATGACCCATCTCATGAAATAGTGTCACAACATCACTATGTCTTAAAAGTGATGGAGTCTTTTCTGTAGAAATAGGAAAGTTACATACGATATATGCAGTAGCTAAAGTTTCTTTATCATCTACGATACTGTGTGTATGCCAGTTATTCATCCAAGCACCACCTCTTTTATCATCTCTTGCTTCTAAGTCTATATACAATCTAGCAATCTTTTTATCTGTATTAGCATCACTTAATTCGTAAGTAACTGCTTTTTCATCCCATGATGGAGTATCTACTTTAGTAAATGTGATATTAAATATCTTATTTAAAAAATCAAATAAACCATTTAATACACTAGTTTTCTCGAAATATGGTCTATAGTACTCTTCATCTATATCATATTTTTCCTCTTTTAGTTTTTGTCCGTAGTATCCTAAGTCATAACTTTGTATATCATCACAACCATCTTTTAAACTAAACTCTTTAAGTTCTTCAACCTCTTCTTTTGCTTTATCTTGAGAGTATTTACCTAGTTCTGATAAAAAGTTTAATACATCCTCTTCAGACTTTGCCATCTTAGTTGCAAGAGAGAGTTGTGCATAGTTTTCAAAACCTAAAAGCTTTGCTTCTTTTTGTTTTAGTTCTAAGATTTGTTCTATTAGTTTTCCATTTTGAGGTGCTCTTGTACAATATGCTTTGTATATCTCTTCTCTTTTTTCTCTGTTTGATCCATAAGTGATATATGCAATATATGATGGCATTTGAAGAGTAAATTTATATTTTGTTTTACCATCTTCTTCATCTACAAATGTAGCTATTTCTAAATCACTTTGAGGTATCTCTTTTACATCTTCATAATTATCCAAAATCATTTCCCACTCATTTGTGGCATCAAGTAGGTTTTGAGAGAACGCTTTTCCCAGCTCACTTAACTTTAAATTTAAGTCTTCAAGTGTTTGTTTGTCCTCATCGTTTAGTCCACAACCACCAAGTTTAAAATCTCTTATTTCATTTTCTAAAACTTTTTGTTGTTCAAGTGTTAAAGAGCTATTATACTTAGACTGTATATCTTTTATAGCACTATAAACGTCTTCATTTGAAGCTAACTGTGAACTATAAATGGAGATTAAAGGTAAACACTCATTATAAACTTTTTGTGTAGTTTCACTATTTTTTACACTATCTATATGAAAAATAGGAGTACAAAACTGTTCTAATTCTTCACCCATTTTAGCAAATGGATGGATGAAATTCTCATATGTTTTTTCTTCTATTTTTAATAATTTATCTAATTCTTGTTTATTTTTTTCTATTAATTGTTCTAGTACTTTTGCACTATTTTCAAAATCTTTTAAATCAAATTCTTTAAACATTTTTTGCCTTTGGAAATATTTTTTTGTTAGTATACTCAAACAAACTTTTATAAGTGTTTGAATCAATCATTAGATATATAAAAATTGCATATTGCAAATTATAATTTTATTAGTCTGAGTATGATATCGGATTGATAGATAATTATGGAAATAACGACAGAAATAAAAAATAAATTACCCTAAATCAGTTTGCAAATTATATTTTATAACTATCAAATGATTGTAATTTAAGACTTAAAATTCGATGGGTAACTTGTTTTTGTCCTGAAATATTATTTACAAGTATAATTTACATTTGCAGAAATTAAATTAACTTTGTCAGTAACTTCTAGTTCTTCACCATATTTTCCATTACAACTTTTACAAATTGGAATTATATACCAACTTTGGTCTGCTAGACCAGTTTTTTGTATATGTCCACCAACTGTAGGTATATTAATACAACCATTAACTACACATTGTTTTACAGTTTGATTACTAAAGTTTTCCCAATGTTCTAACCAACTGTTACATTTACAACGATTTGATGATGTTCCATTTAAATTTCTTACTTTCATTATTAATCCTGTTTGTTATATCTTACTTCTTTTTTCTTGCTTATTTTTAATAATTCTATTTTCACAAGCTTTTGTGTCAATACAAATTAGACCTATTCCATTATCATTTTGTTTTAATTCACCTTCAAGTAATATCTCTTTGCATTTTCGACATTTACTATGACTAATAATTTCCATTATTTTTCCTTTTTTATTTGTATATATTAAAATTAATCTTTATAGATATAACTACTTATTGAATAAAAAGTCATTTTATTCAATAATTATAATTGTTTTTCTAAATAATATCCAGTATAACTCTTCGTTTCTTTATGAGTTTCAGCTACTTGTTCTGGTGTACCTTCTGCGATGATTTGACCACCCTTAGCTCCACCTTCATATCCCATATCTATAACCCAGTCAGCATTTCTTACAACGTCTAGGTTATGCTCGATAACAATCACACTATTTCCTAAATCTACAAGATGGTGTAGCACTTGTGTAAGTCTATCTACATCTGCAAAATGAAGTCCAGTAGTAGGCTCATCTAATACATAAAGAGTATTTCCAGTATCTCTTTTAGATAACTCTTTACTTAGTTTGATTCTTTGGGCTTCTCCTCCACTTAGAGTAACGGCATTTTGTCCTAGAGTTATGTACCCTAGTCCCACATCAAGGAGTGTTTTTAGCTTAGCGTGAAGTTTTGGAACTTTTACAAAAAATTCAAACGCTTCATCAACAGCCATACTTAATATATCCGCTATAGATTTACCTTTATAAAGTATCTCTAATGTCTGAGGGTTATATCTAGCTCCATTACAGTCTTCACATTTCACCATAATATCTGGCAAGAAGTGCATCTCTATTTTGATCTCACCCTCCCCTTGACATTTTTCACAACGACCACCTTTTACATTAAAACTATATCGTCCTATAGAATAACCTCTAAGTTTTGATTCTTTTGTTTCTGCAAATAGTTTTCGTAAATCATCCATCAGTCCTGTATATGTTGCAGGATTTGATCGTGGAGTTCTTCCTATTGGACTTTGGTCTAGGTATATAACTTTATCTAGTTTATCTAATCCATCGATACTCACACCATCTATTTTTGTCACTTTTCTAGCATGATTTAAAAGCTCTTTTGCAACAGGTAAAAGTGTATGTAAAATAAGTGAAGATTTTCCACTTCCACTTACTCCTGTAATAGCACAAAGATTTTTTAGAGGGATTTTAACATCAAGATTTCGAATGTTATTTAGGTTTACATTTTGCATCTCAATAAACTCTTCTTGAGGTCTTCTTTTATAGTATTTTATCTGTTTTTGACCATTTAAATACTTGGCAGTTAGTGTATCGCTTTTAAGGAGCTGTTTCATATCACCAGAAAAAACAACTTCTCCACCATATTTACCCGCATTTGGTCCAATATCTACGATGAAATCTGCTGCTTCCATTGTTTCTTGGTCATGTTCTACAACGATTACTGTATTCCCTTTTTCTTGTAAAGCTTTAAGGGTCTTTATAAGTTTAGCAGTATCGCGTTCATGTAGTCCAATACTAGGTTCATCTAGTACATACATAACCCCTGTTAAACCACTACCAATTTGAGAAGCAACTCGTATCCTTTGAGCTTCTCCACCAGAGATAGTTCGTGCATCTCTACCTAAAGTAATATAACTTAGTCCTACGTCAAATAAGAAATATATCCTATCTCTTACTTCTTTTAAAATAGGTGCTGCTATCATTTTTTCTTGTTCATTAAAATATTCAAAGTTTTTTTCATCTTGGAAAAAAGCATGAGATTTTTCTATAGGCATATCTAAAATATTTGCTATTCCTGAGTTAGCTACTTTTACAGATAACGATGGAGCTTTTAGTCTATGTCCACCACAAACATCACACACTTTTTCAGTCATGTATGCATCCATCTCTTTTTCATCTTTAACCATATCGTAGGCTATTTTAATAATACCTTCCCATTTTCTAGTTAACTGATGTCGTTTCCATGTAAATGTAGCTTCTTCTATTCCACCATTTAGAACTTTTCCTCTTTCATGGGGTTCGAGTTCTCCAAAAGGTACATTTATATCTATCTCAGCTGCTTCACAATATGCCTGAAGCATTTTGAAATAATATCCCTTATTAAATCCATAGATAACTTTTACTGCACCTTCAGCGATACTAATGTCGTTGTTAATCACTTTTTTCATATCAAGAGTAAATCTAATACCTAAACCATCACAGCTAGGGCATGCACCTTTGGGAGAATTAAAAGAAAAACTTAATGGTTCCAATGGTTCAAAAGATATTTTACAATCAAAACATGCCATATGTTCACTATAGTGAATATGTTGATCTGTCCCTACTTCTTCATGATTTAATATATCAACTTCAAGTTCTCCAAAAGCTTCTTTTAAACCTTTCTCAACATCTTGTGCAATTCTTTCTTTATTTTCTTCTTTTACAACAACTCTATCAATAACAACTTTAATAGTATGCATTTGAGATTTACCAAGTTCAATTTCATCATCTAAACGAACCATTACACCATCAACCATAGCTCTTACATAACCTTTTGCTCGTAAAGATTCAAAAAGGTCAGCAAACGTACCTTTTTTTCTATTTACTAAAGGTGCCAAAATAACTATTTTTGAATTTTCCGGTAGTTTTAGAACTTGATCGATTACGTCAGAGCTACTCATTTGTGAAATTGGTTTACCACATTTATGACAGTGTTGTTTCCCTACTCTTGAGTATAATAATCGTAAATAATCATAGATTTCAGTAATCGTACCTACTGTTGATCGTGGATTTTTTGAAGTCGTTTTCTGATCGATAGCAATTGCAGGAGTTAACCCTTCTATTCTTTCAACATCAGGTTTTCCAATTTTACCTAAAAATTGTCTAGCATAAGCACTAAGCGATTCTATATATCGTCTTTGTCCTTCTGCGTAAAGTGTATCAAATGCTAGTGTAGATTTTCCACTACCACTAAGTCCTGTAAATACTATGAGTTTATTTTTTGGTATCTCTAAATCTATATTTTTTAAATTGTTTTGATTTGCTTTAAATATCTTTATAGTGTCGGTCATTATAATATTGCCTTTTTTTAGTTAAGACAATAGTATACTATAAAGTTATTTTGTATTAGATGAGTTGGTATCTTTACTTATTGTAGTTTTGGTATATTTAATGTAATCATCTGGCTGTATTAGAAGTATTACTCCATAGATAACAAACAGTATACCAATAATAATACCAATTTGAGAAAGTAATTGTTTTTGTATTTTTACTTTTGTAAGAAGTAGAATTAATAATAATCCTACTGCTAATAATATTAAAGCTAATTTCATATCCTACTACAGACTAATGAGATAGTAGAGAAATATTTCTACCTTGAACTGCATTTGCTTGACTTTGCATGATTAATCCAATTTGACTTAATAAATTTGTTTTACTAAAGCTACTAACCTCTTCACTATAATCTATATCCATTACAGTGGCTTGAGCTGTTGCTATTTGTGTTTCTGTACTAATTGAATTTCTAGCACTTGATTCCATTGCATTTGATGCACTTCCGAAATCACTTTGATAACTTGCAATTTGATTGATACTTTGATCTAAAGTATCAAGTAGTGTTGCTCGTGAGTTTGCATTTGTTGAAAAATCTGACATTAAAGATTTTAATGTATCTGAAATACTAGTTGTATCTGCTTTCTCCATCTCTATTGTTGATTCTTTATCTACAATAGAGATATCATCACTACTACTTCCATCAGTTTTTAAAAGTGAAGTTCCATTGTAGGTAGTACTATTTGCAATATTATCATATTGTTCAATATATTTATTAATTTGTTGTCCAATGATTTCTCTATCAGATTCACTCATAGTACCATTGTTGGCTTTTAAAGTTTCAGTTTTAATGTTTTCAAGGAGTTCTTTTTGTTCTGATAAACCACCTTGCGCAATATTACTCATAGCTATACCACTATTCATATTTTCTACTGCCTGAGAAAGTGAACTTTTTTCTACACCTAAAGCTGCACCAATAGCTGATCCAGATGGATCATCACTAGCTTTATTAATAGCTAACGCACTACCAATTCTTTCTAAAGAGTTTTGCTGTATTCCACTAATATCATAAGCATTTACATAAGATGAGTCAATAGTCATAACATCTCCTTTATTTTTTGTATACTAATTATAGGTGTATTAAGATTAAAGATAAATTAATTACTTGGATTAAGTAGCTCTTTTACTCTTTCATTGTGTTTCTTTTTTTGCTCTTCTGTTACTTCAGTTTGAAATGGTTTCAAAGGTAAGGTTAAAATTCTTTTAATAATACCCGTAAAACCATTCGTTGCTTCTTTTACTGTATGTGTTTCCAATTCTGGATCATCTGTAGTACCGGTAATATCAACACTTGTATGAAACTCTCCATCATCTCCCATTATGATATAACCAACTAATGGAATATGATTTAGAGCTGTTGTAAAATCTTTTAAAAAAGAGATATCTACATTTGCATCAATCTTTTTTGTACTTAAATTGGTGTGTGAATTTACTATAAAATTAGACATTTTCCCATTTGTATATAAATCATATATATCTAACTCCTTTTTTGCTAAATTATATCGAAAACTCCCATCTCCATGTTTCATATAATATCCATTTGTATCAAAGCCAGTTTCAGCAAGTCTAAAAAGAGTTGGAAGAGCTAATAAAGGATTTATAATAGCTGGCGTTGTATTTACAAAAGTTGTTAAACTATTGATTAATGTTACATTTTTAACTGTAGTATCATAAAAATTAATGTCTCCTGACAATTTATTTATAGTATCCCCATAAATATTGATATCAACATAACCACCCTCTAATAACTCTTTATTTAAAAAGTTGTCAATATATTTATCAGTTAAATTTGAAGCATTAAACATGATTCGATCACCTTCTGTATTTATTTTGATAATAGATTTTTCTTTTAAAATATCTAAGCTTGTGGTGTTATTATCTGTTTTGATATTAAGTGTATCAAAAGACAATGTATATTCATCATATTTAACATGGCTATTTCTATACTGCAAATCAATTTTTGGAAACTTTGGTAAAACAATATCTTCTGTTGTATTATTCTCTTTTGATTCAAAATAGGTAGTATTTAGGTTTATGTTTAAATCTTCTATCTTTATAAAAGGATTTTTAAGATTTTCTGACTCAATTTCGATAAACCCATTTGATTTTTTATCAACACTAAGAAAATGGAGTGGTTTTAAGAACTTATTTGGATTACTTATGATTATTTTTTCACGCTTAGAATCGGCTGATTTATAATATGTAAAACCAAAAATAGCTGAATTAAAGATAATACTATCTTCAAAAAAAGCTTGATAAGGGATGTTTTTATCTTTTATATTAACAAAGTCTTTAAAAATAAGTCTTTCTATACCTATATTACCATAAGAGATTTTATCTATCAAATTTGTAGTATTTGCGATATTAAGTGTATGTGTATTCTCTTCATCTTTTAAAGTAAAACGACTTATAATTTCATCTTTTTGTACTTTTACTGAAAGCTCTTTTATAGTACTTGGATATGGTTGTATAATTTTTATATCATTCGATTGAATGCTTACGTTTAAGTCCTCATTGTATGAGCCTTTATATAATATTTTTTTACCACTGAAAGAGATATTATTATAGGTATCATCATATTGAAGATTAAATGATCCAGATAATTTTTTTGTAGTTAAATCTGTAGTATTATTTAGCTTGATATGTGTTTTTTTGTTATTATCAAATATATCTGATGAAACAATTATCTTATCATTTTCAAATTGAAGGGATGTATTTTGAGTATGAAAATTATATGTATCTTTTGTAAAATGTACAGTATCTGAAGTGAGGTCAAGTTTTAAATTATTTGTTATATCTATTTTATATGTAAAAAAAGAATTATTGATTTCTATATCTTTATATTTAATATGATTTAAATCTGTTTTACCAGTAATAATATTATCTTTATATGTTAACACAGACTTATTTACTTTATATTTATGACCAAAGTCTTCAAGATTTGAATTTAAAATACCAATATCTGCATCTACATATATGTCACCTTTGTCAAATGGTATAAAAATGTTAGTTGATATATCGTTAGTCCCATCATATTGTATAGTATCTATATCCACACCATAGTAAGAAAGAATATTTTTAATAGTATTGTTAAATAAACTTTGTGTTTTAAGATATAGTTTTAATACATTTTTCTCAATAGAATAAGAGACCTTACTTCTTTCTAGTAAAACATCTTCATAAGAGGGTTTTATGAAAGAAAGATTAAATGTGTTATTGTGATAGTTAACAAAAACAGTATCAGCTTTTATATTTTTTAGTTTTTTATCAAAAGTGAGTATGAGGTTTTTTACTATTAAATCAGAAGATGCATCTAAGTTGATTTTACTAGGATCTATTTGTATCAATCCTGTAAATTTCAAGTCAGTATCTTTAAGTGCAAAGTCTTTCATGTTAATTATAAATAATCCATCATTATAATCAATATTAAAAGAA
>JAONGR010000030.1 GCA_028375605.1 Arcobacteraceae bacterium | reverse complement strand
ATGTAACATCAAGAAGAGATTTTTTTAAAAAAACAGCTGTATATTCAGCAAGCTTGGTTGCAGGATCAAGTGTTTTATCACCCATGAAAGCAATGGCTGGTGATGATACTGCTATTACACATGAAGTAGAATGGGGAACAAAACTGGGAAAACTAGTTACAGATAATCTATATGGATTACCTTCACCTTATGAGCATAATAACATTAGAAGAACAATGGATTTATTGTCTTCAGGAGATATGTATGCATCAGTTTCGATGTGTCCAATTCATGAATCTGAAGGAATTATTACTCCTAACGGATTATTTTTTACAAGAGATCATGGTGGTACGGCTACTATAGATCCTCATAAATTTAGACTTATGATTCATGGAAAAGTTAAAAAAGAGATTGTTTTAACACTTGATCAATTAAAAAGATATCCTAGTGTAACTAGAACTCATTTTATAGAATGTCCAGCAAATGGTTCAACTGGATGGAGAGCTCCTCAGTTAAATAACCTTCAATTTATGAAAGGTATGATGAGTTCTGCTGAGTGGACTGGTGTTTTACTCAAAACAGTTCTTGAAGATATTGGATTAGAAAAAGATGCAGTATGGATGTTGGCTGAAGGTAGTGATAATGCTGGAAATCCAAGAACTATTCCTGTAGAAAAAGCTCTTGATGACGCGATGCTAGTTTGGGGTCAAAATGGTGAAGCTTTAAGACCAGAACAAGGTTATCCTGTAAGATTACTAGTTCCGGGTTGGGAAGGTAATTTAAATACCAAATGGTTAAAAAGATTAGAATTTTCTGATAAACCATGGCATTCTAAAGAAGAAACTTCAAAGTATACAATGTTACAAAAAACTGGGAAAGCTGTTCAGTTCTTCTGGCCAAATGAAGTAAATTCAGTAATTACAAGTCCTTGTCCTGAAAAACCATGGACTGATTTGAAAAAAGGCGATTTAGTGGAAATTCAAGGACTGGCATGGTCAGGACATGGAACTATTAAACATGTTGATATATCTTTAGATGGTGGAGACAATTGGACTGAAGTGAGTTTAAAAGGTTTAGTACTTCCAAAGTCATGGACAAGATTTTCATATATCATGAAGTGGGATGGGAAACCATTATTACTATCTAGTAGAGCAACAGATGATATTAATAATGTTCAACCAACAATTGATGAAGAAACATCTGCTATGGGTGTTGAGTCAGTTTATCATAGAAATGCAATCGTTACATGGGAAGTAAACAAAAAAGGTGAGGTTAATAATGTACATATTAGAAAACACAATGCTTAAAAAAACAATTATTGGTCTTGGCCTATCATCAACTATGATGTTATTCTCTGGCTGTATGTCAGATGCAGGAACTACAACAAAAAATGCTGTTGATGGTGGTGCAAAATATGAGGTAAAAGAAGGTAAGTATTCTTCTTATTACGTTAATACACAAAATGTTGGTAAATATAATAAAGGTAGATCAGCAACTCCGACAGAAATTTCTGCTTGGGATATTGATGTTATGCCTGATGGTACTGGTTTACCAATGTACGATACAAAACATGGAAAAGTATTATTAGATCAAAATGGTGAAAAAATAATCGCACAAGGTTCAGTAGAATATGGAAACGAATTGTATGATGCTCAATGTGCTATGTGTCATGGTGATTTTGGTTCTGGTGGTGCAGGTTATCCTTCCCTTTCAGGTGGGGATATTGAATCTTTAACATATCAGTTACAAAACCCAGCAGATGCAGAACCAAATGAAGAACCACCATCAAGAAGAATTGGAAGTTATTGGCCATATGCAAGTACACTTTTTTGGTATATCCAAGATTCAATGCCTTTCCCTCATCCTAAAAGTTTAAGTAATAGTGAAGTTTATGCTATTAGTGCTTACTTATTTATGGAAAATGGAATAGAGATTGATGGTGAAGAGTTAGACGAAGAATTTATTATGAATAGAGAAGAGTTCTTAAAAGTAAAAATGCCAAATGCAGATGGTTTTTATCCAAATGTTGATACTCCAGAAGATCCTGCCCAAGGTGTTAGAAATATTACTGAGTATTTAAGTGAGCAAAAGAATTATGGAGCAGGTACTAGATGTATGAGCGATTGTATAAAAGGTGAAGTTCCTATTTTACGTATTAAAAATGAACTAAATGATTTTAATCCAGTTGCTTCAACCGTAAGAGATTTACCAATTGTAGAAAAGAATACAGATGTACAACCAGGTCAAGAGGCATACAATAATTCTTGTAGTGCTTGTCATGGAAATGCGGCAATAGGTGCTCCAGTTGTTGGTGACAAAGATGCATGGGAAGAAGTTACATCTAAAGGTTTGGATAAAGTTTATCATAATGGAATCAATGGTATAAATGGAATGCCTCCAAAAGGTGGTAATATGGATCTATCTGATAGTGAAATGAAAGTGATTATTGATTATATGATCAATTCAAGTAAATAAAAGGAGAGATGATGAAATTAGTTAAAAGTTTATTAACTGCATCAGCGTTAAGTGGTCTATTAATGACTGCAAGTATCGCTGCAGATGCGGATTTAATTGCAAAAGGTGATAAAATCTTCAATAGTAAGACAAAAGGTAATTGTTTTGCATGTCATGATGTAAATGGTAAAAAGATAGATGGACCTGGAAGTTTTGGTCCTAAATTAGTAGGATTGTCTTATTGGGATGATAAGTTACTATATGACACAATTTATGATATTTATACAGCAAGAGGATTGAAGATTTCTGCTATGCCTGCATTTGGTAAAACAGGTTGGTTAGATGATGCAGAAATTAAAGCAGTAGTTGCTTATTTAAAAACAATTAATTAAAAGAAGGATAAAAGATGAATAGAAGAAAATTTTTAGGTTTAGGTTTAGGATTAGGTGCAGCAGCAATGATGTTACCAACAACATTAAGTGCAGTTAACTTTAGAGAAACAAAGACAAGCGCATTTGAAGGACCAAAGAGTCATACAGTTGATGATGCTATGACAGAATTATTTGGTACTTCTAAAACTACAGTATCAAATGTAAAATTAAAAGCTCCAGATATTGCTGAAAATGGTGCAGTTGTACCTCTTCAGATTTCATCTAAATTAGCGGGTTCAACAGTAGCAGTATTTCAAGATGCGAACCCTGAATCTTTAGTGGCAGTATTTACAGTTCCTGCAGATGGTATTATTGATTATAAACTTAGAATTAAATTAGCTAAAACTGGGACAGTAACAGCTGTTGTTCAAGATGGTACAACACTATTCTCTGCAAGTAAAATGGTTAAAGTAACAGCTGGTGGTTGTGGAGGTTGATTCAACCATCCTCGATAATTTAAGTTAATTAAATAAAAATATAAATAATAGAATATAAAAGGAATTAAAATGGCAAGTAAATCTAGAATTAAAGCAAAAGAAAAAAAAGGTATCACAACTGCAAAAGTTATGGCAAAACATGCAATGTTAAGTTATGACGAAGCAAAAAGAGCAAAAAAAGAAGTAAACTTTATTACATCAATGATTGCAAAAGTTGATGGAAAAATTGTTTATGAAGCATCAACAAGTCAATTTTTATCAAAAAACCCATTTGTTCAATTTAAATTTAAAGGTGCGAATAAAGGTAAAGAGTTAGAATTTACATGGACTGATTTAAAAGGTGATACAAGAACAGACAAGAAGAAAATTAAATAATTACTTTTCGGTAATTATTTAAAAAATAACTAAGGAGAAAAAATGTTATTAAATATTGTAAAAAGTACTGTTTTGATTACTTTGGCTTCTTGTGTATTAAATGCAGGTGAGTTTAATGGTCAAGCAGAAAAAGATAGAATCGCATTAGTTGATTATACAGTTGCTAAATTTAAAGATGCTGAAAAAAATAGAGATAAATTTTTCCCATATTCTACTGATGATGAATTAAAGAATAATATTAAAAAAGATGTTACATTTAAAGAATTAAGCATGGGTAACTACGCATTTTCTATTCAAGGTCAATTTTCATATAATGAAATTAAAGATATGCCACCGTATGAAGAATTAGTAGAGCAGGGTGAAGAGATGTATAATGACAATAAAGCTATACAAGCATGTTTCCCTGAAACTACAATAGCTGGTGATTATCCTTATTTTGATCAAAAACGAGATGAAGTTATCTCTTTAACACAAGCAATAAACGAATGTTTAGTAAATGCTGGTCAAAAGAAGTGGAATGAAAAGAAAGGTAATATGCCAATCTTACAAGCTTATTTTGCAGCCGAATCAACAGATGCAGAAAAAAAAGTTGATATTAAAATACCAAGTGCCGCTGCGTCTGCTGCTTATGAACGAGGTAAGGAATATTACTATACTCAAAGAGGATACTTAAAACTTTCATGTGCAACATGTCATGTTCAAGGTGCTGGAAAAAGAGTTAGAAATGAAAGTTTATCTCAATTAGCAGGACAAACTACACATTTTCCTGTTTATAGACTTAAATGGGGTAAAGATAAAGTAGCTAATGGTTTAGGTACTTTAGAGCGAAGAATGGAAGGTTGTATTAAAGATCAAGGTCAAGTACCACCTAAAACAAGTAGTAAAGAGATGAAAGAGTTACTTTATTTCATGGCATATATGTCAAATGGAATGAATGTTGACGGTCCAGACGTAAGAAAGTAAGGGGTGGATATTATGAAAAAATTATATAGCTTAGTAGCAGCAACTGGTTTAGCAATAGCAATATCAGGATGTGGTAGTAATTCAGTTTCAGTACCATCTTTTGCAAACTTAGATGAGAGAACATTATGTAGTATTGAATCAAATGGTATTGATAATGTATTAGCAACTGCAATTAAATATAATAAAATTGCAAAATCAGAAGGTGTTGAATTTAAGAGATTAGGTATGACTAATACTCAATATATTGATGGTTCAATTAAAGCTCTTAAAGAGGGTGCAAAAAAAGTAGTTCTTTTAAATAAAAAAGGAAAAGCTACTAAAAATTCTGTATCTGTAGACTATGCAGTACACAGAGCTTGTAAATTTGCAGTTAGTGCTTTAACTCAAAAAGCAGAAGGTAAAAACACTTGGAGAGCTGCAGTTCCAGGTGATGGGTTTAAATACTAATAAATAAGTATTATCCTCTCTTATAAACCAAGATTTTATCTTGGTTTTAAATAGTAGTATTTGTAGAAATACAATACTTATCAATCAAAAAGGAATATTAAAATGTTAAAAAAATTATTAATTACGTCAGTTATTACAGCTATTTTTTCGATTGGAAGTTTCGCAGCTGAAGAAAAATCTAGCTTTGTTCCAATTTCATCTGGAGTTAAATCTATTAAAATAAATTTAAATGATGAATCATTTACTTTAATGAGAAATCAAACAAAAGGAAATAAAATATCTCCATTGTATGAAACAACTAATAGAGGAAAACCACAACCAATATCTTTGGCAAAAGGACTTGAAACTATTGGAGAATTAGAATTTATTGACTTAATGAAAAAAGCACAACAAGATGAAAATATTGCAATTATAGATTCAAGAAAGCCAGGTTGGTTTGAAAAATTAAGAATTCCAGGTGCTTTAAATGTACCATTTACGAACTTTGATGATAAAGAAGAAGCTATTAGTTCAATGGAAGATGAAATGGGTGTTGTTCAAAAAGATGATGGATCATTAGATTTTTCAAATGCTAAAACACTTGCATTATATTGTAATGGTTATTGGTGTGGTCAAACTCCAGGAATGATTAAAAATGCTAAGTATTCATTACTAAATATGGGATATCCAGTTTCTAAGATTAAATACTACAGAGGTGGTATGCAAGCTTGGACTTCATTAGGATTTACTGTGGTTGGTTCAGGTAAATAAATAATATAAAATTAGGAACAGATTATGAGTAAAATGGGAAGAAGAGAATTTGTATATATGATGGCAATGCTAGGCGCTGCTCCTGTGTTTGCAAATTCTCATACACGAATGGTAAATTCAGGGAAATCTGATGATTATTATAAATTAGAAAGTTTTGGTAATGTTCGATTAATGCACATGACTGATAGTCATGCACAATTAAATCCTGTTTACTTTAGAGAGCCAAGTGTAAATTTAGGTTTTCATTCAAGTTTTGGACAAATGCCACATATTGTTGGTGATAAGCTTCTTGATCATTATGGTATTAAAGGTGATAAGAGATTAGAATATGCATTTTCATGTGTTAACTTTGAAAAACATGCTGAAGTAATGGGTAGAGTAGGTGGATTTGCACAATTAAAAACTGTTATTGATTACTTAAAAAATAATTTTGGTGCAGATAAAACTTTATTACTTGATGGCGGTGATACTTGGCAAGGTAGTTGGACTTCTTTACAAACTAGAGGTAAAGATATGGTTGGGGCTATGAATAAACTTGGTGTTGATGTAGCTGTTGGACATTGGGAATTCACATATAAAGCTGAAGAAGTTTTAGAGAATGTAAAACTTTTAGATGCAGAATTTTTAGCTCAGAATATTACAGTTAAAGAAGATTCTATGATGGAAGGTGTTGAAGCGTATGATGAGGATACTGGTCATGCTTTTAAACCATACACAATGAAAGTTATGAATGGTAGTAGAGTTGCGATCATTGGTCAAGCTTTTCCATATACTACTATTGCTAACCCTCAAAGAAATATACCTGATTGGTCTTTTGGTATTAGAGAAGACTCTATGCAAGAGATGGTTGATTTAGTAAGAGAAGACGAGAAACCAGATGCAGTTATCGTTCTTTCTCATAATGGATTTGATGTTGATAAAAAAATGGCAGAAGTTTGTACTGGTATAGATTTTATAATGGGTGGACACACTCATGATGGTGTACCTGAAGCAGTTCCTGTTAAAAATGAAACAGGAACAACTTATGTTTGTAATGCTGGATCAAATGGTAAGTTTTTAAATGTTTTAGATTTAGAATGTAAAAATGGAAAAGTAGTAGATCACAGATTTACATTACTTCCTATATTTTCTGATTTAGTACCTGAAGATAAAGAGATGAAGAAATATATCGAAGGGGTAAGAAAACCATTCTTAAAAGATTTAAATAGAGAGTTAGCTACTACAGATGAAACTTTATTCAGACGTGGTAACTTTAATGGTTCTTGGGATCAAATTATTTGTGATAGTTTAATGGAAGTAAAAGGTGCCGATGTATCGTTATCTCCTGGATTTAGATGGGGAACAACAGTTATGCCAGGTCAAGCAATCACATTTGATGACTTAGCGACTCAAACTGCCCTTACTTATCCCGAAACTTATGTTAGTGAGTTTACTGGTGCTCAAATTCATGCTACACTTGAAGATGTTGCAGATAACTTATTTCATAAAGATCCATTTAGACAATCGGGTGGAGATATGGTAAGAACAGGAGGAATTTCATATAGAATCAATCCAATGGAAGTTGTTGGTAAAAGAATTACAAATATTGTAATGACTAAAACTGGACTACCTATGGAAGCTAGCAAAAAATATAAAGTTGCTGGTTGGTCTACTGTTAATTCTATTGCTCCGGGTAAACCAATTTGGGAAATTACTGAAGAGTATTTAAAAAATATGAAACATATAAGTAATTTAAAAGTTGATACACCTGATATGGTTGGAATCAAAGGTAATCCTGGTATTGATAATAAATATAATAAACATCAATATACACCAGTAAAAAGAGGCTAGAATTTTCTAGCCTTTTTTTATGCTAAATAATCTTTCCATTAGAATAATAACAACAATTTATACAAAGGAATAAAATGACAAATATATTAAAAGTATGTATTTTTGTAATATCATGTGCAGTTTTTAGTACAAATTTATATGCATCAAATATTGTGACGAAACAGCAGTGTCACAATAAAGGGGAAGAATTTATTTTTGCAGGTGGGGAATGTATCCAGTTTTATATATCAGAAGGTGAAAAAGAGTCTGAAATAAATATCATAGTACATGGTACTTGGCCAGAGGGTACAAATACACTTGGAAGATATGCTCCATTTGCTGATAACCTCTCAATGGCGACAGACATTACCACTATTGCCGTAGCACTTCCTGGATATTCTAAATCTTCTACAAATAAATTTGCAGCATTAAGTCATAATGGAACAAAACACTTAGCTGCACAAAAAGAATATATAGAGTTTTTATCTCATTTAGTTTCAAGTTTAAAAAAGAGATATGAAGCACAAAAAGTTAATTATATAGGACATTCAGCAGGTGCCTTTATAGGTTCTACTTTGACAGGATTTACACCAGGTTTAATTACTACTATGATATCAGCAGGTGCAGGGTATGATATTCATTCAAAAGTAAAGAATAGTAAAGGTCTTATTTCATTAATTGATTATTTAGATAATATAGATAAAAACACAAAATTTTTACTTATTTATGGTACAAAAGATGAAGTTTCAAAACCAAAAATTACAAAAGAGTATTATAATACTTTAGTAAAAAAAGGGTTTAATGCATCATTAATAGAAGTAATTGATGCACCACATATTGATTTAGATATGACAGATACGTCGATTGAGGCTATTACGGAGATATTAGAAGAGGAATAATATTTATTCTTTCTCTTCCTTTTCATAGTCAAAAAAGTCAATATTTTCAAATGATTTAGTTTGGATGTATTCTAATATTTTTAGAAATTTTTTACTTTTTCTATATCCTCTAGCTGTATATGTAATTTCTAAGTCTTCATCAAGAAATATAATAGTAGGAAAAAAATCTACATCTAATGTTGCAGCTAAATCTCTTTTTGTATAGAGAACATTATGTAGTAAAATTTTTTCATTATCATCGATATTTATATCAATTAGCTCAAAATGTTCATCCGTAAATTCTTTTATCTTCTTCTCTTGTAAAGTTTTTTTTTCCATACGTTTGCAGTATCCACAATGTGTCATATGGAAAAAGATCATTACTTGCTTATTGTTAATAATCGCTGTTTTTACTTTATTATTAATATTTAAAGGTATAGAATCTGCTGATACATTTAAAGAAAAGAAAAAAACTAAAATTATAATAGAAGATAATTTAGTTTTTATTCCTTTAATAAGGTGTTGTTTCATAGAACCCATCAACTTGTTTTTCAATAAGTTCTGCTATTCCTGCTTGTACATAAGAGATATCTTCAATAAAGTCTTCTTCTGTCCAGTGCATAGTAGCCATTGTATTTCTACAACCTATAAATTCAACTTCATAATCCATTAATGATGAAATTCTTGATAATGTATGTTTATCATAATCTTTTTTGAGTACTCTCATCCCTTGCCCATAAGCTACTACCACAATTTTGATAGATTCAGCTGGATATTCTTTTAGTACATTGTATACAGAGCTAAGCATTTGGTTTACAGTTTTCTCATCTGAAACTCTTAGCTTAATTACCCATTTTCGAGGCTCATCAAAAGTTGGTTGAGGATCACTAAATGTCATCTGTGCATATGAGATAACAATACTAAGCATTACTAGGATTAATTTTTTCATTTATTCTCTTTTCTTTACAATTTATTACATATTTAATTATATAACACATATTATAAAAACAGTATGATAAAGTTTAAATAATATTTGATATAATGGTAAGAATTAAACCCAATTAAGGAAACACATGAAAAAACTATTTTTAATCATTGGAGCACCAGGTAGTGGTAAAACAACAGACGCAGAATTAATTGCTGCAAAACACGAAGATATTACTCACTATAGTACAGGTGACATGTTTAGAGCTGAAGTAGCAACTGGTAGTGAACTTGGTAAAACAATTGATGGATATGTTAGTGCTGGTAACTTAGTACCAATTGAAATCGTTATTAAAACAATCGTTACAGCTATTAAAAATGCACCAACTTCAACTGTTGTAATAGACGGTTACCCAAGAAGTGGTGAACAAATGGTAGAACTAGATAAATATTTAGCAAATGAAGATACAGTAGAACTTGTAAATGTTATTGAAGTTGAAGTATCTGAAGATGTTGCTTGTGATAGAGTTCTAGGACGAGCAAGAGGAGCTGATGATAATGTTGAAGTATTCAATAATAGAATGAAAGTATATACTGAACCATTAGCTGAGATTCAAGCATTTTATGGTGAAAAAAGTTTATTAACAAAAATAAACGGTGAAAGAACAATTGAAGAGATTGTTGATGAAATGGATGCGTTTATTCAAAGTAAGATATAGATGAATTTTTATTCGGTTATTATCGGAACTGAACTTTTAAATGGGCGTCGTAAAGATGCCCATTTTTCATTTCTAAACAATGAACTTTTAAAAAGAGGTTGGGAGCAAAAAGCAAGTTTCGTTATAAAAGATGAACCACCTTTTATCGAAGATATTTTTAGATTAATTAAAAATGATCCAGATGCTGTGTTATTTTGTTTTGGAGGTATTGGATCAACTCCTGATGATTATACAAGACCATGTGCTGCAAATGTATTTACTGATGCTAAAATGGAAGTAAATCAAAATGCTTTAGAGTGTATAGTGGAGCAATTTGGAGAAGAGGCGTATCCTCATCGTATACATATGGCTGATTTACCAATAAATGCAAAACAGCTTAAAAATGTGGTTAATAATGTACCTGGATTTTCTTTAGAGGGTAGGTATTTTTTTACCCCAGGGTTTCCCTCTATGTCTCAAAGTATGGTGGTAGAAGCTTTAGATACATTTTTTCCAAAAAACAAAGAAAAATATAGATACTTTTTAAAAGCAGATTGTAGTGAAAATGATCTGATAGGTATTATGAGAAAGATTCCAGATCATATTGATTTTTCATCGTTACCACAGATTAAAGACAATAATAGATCTGTAGTGATTTCAGTTGCATCGTATGATGATGAAGAAGCAAAGATGTATTTTTCATTATTTGAAAATTTGCTAATAGAAAAGAAAATTGTATTTACCTTAGAAGATAAATAGTTTATATCATTAAAAAAGGGAGAAGATTTTAATCTTCTCCTTTTTTATTTAGTTGTAATTTTGATTAATGTTTTTTAGATAATTCTTCTAAAGTAATTTTTGTTCTTTTTGCTACAGAAGATCTTAACGCATTTCTTCTAGCATCTGGTAACGCAATTAGTCCGATTTCACCTAAGATACCTTCTTTACCAATCATATCTTCTGACATAAACATATCTACATATTTAGACATTGCAGGTACTTTTGAAGCATGTGAATTTTTAGTATAGAAAAATAAACTTCTTGAAATAGGATATTTACCACTTGAAATTGATTTAGGATTTGGTAAAACGCCATTTACTTTTGCACCTTGTACTTTATCATCATTTTCCATTAAGAATGAGTATCCAAAAATTCCGAATGCAGCTTTATTTTTATTTAATTTAGAAACAATTAAATTGTCATTTTCACCACTTGGAACATATACACCATCTGTTCTAATTTTTTTGTATTTTTTGTATGCTTTATTTTTAACTTTATCCATTTTATATAATGAAGTATAAACAGTCATTTTTTTAGTTTGACCTTTTAAAATCATATCTTCAAATGCATCTCTTGTACCAGATGATTTAGGAGGACCATATATTACAATTTCTCTACTTGGTAAAGAAGCATCAATTTGAGACCATTTTGTATAAGGATTTTTTACTAAAGATTTACCATCTTTTGAAGGAACTTCAGCTGCAACTGCTAATAATAATTGTTTTTTAGTTACAGAAAAAGGAGCATTTGATTTAGCTTGCGCAAATGCAATACCATCAAAACCAATTACAGCTTCAGTAATATCAGTAACACCATTTTTTTCACAAAGTTTAAATTCTTTTGCTTTCATTCTTCTTGATGCATTTGTAATATCTGGAGTGTTCATCTCATTTCCAGCACAGAATAATTTCATTCCACCACCTGAACCAGTTGATTCAACTACTGGAGTTGGATATTTACTTGTTGCTCCTAATTCTTCAGCAACTGCTGATGAAAATGGATATACTGTTGATGAACCAACGATTTTAATTTGATCTCTAGCACTTAAAGATACTGTTAATGCAGATGCAGTTAAAAGTGCAATAGCTGTTTTTTTCATAGTCATTTGATAACTTCCTTTTTTTTGTTTGAGAAATTATATATGACTTGAATTACAATTTGGTTACATATTTAAAAGAGAATATTATCATGTTGTAGATGTTCTTTTTGTATCTCCATGTTTATTTCATCTTTGGGAATATCAGAAATTTTTGTAAATACTTCATCTTTCCCATTGAATTTTTGAGTATATACCTCTTTTGGTTGTATAAATTTTCGTGGTATTTCTGGGTGTAGTTTCATCCAATGTTTATAAAAATATGAAAATGCAGGAGCAGCTGTTCTTCCCCCTGTCTCTCTTTTCCCCATTGGTTGATTATCATCATTACCATACCATACTATAGTTTGTAAGGTAGGTGAGTATCCACAAAACCAAGCATCTATATTATTATTTGTAGTACCTGTTTTACCTACAGTCTCCAAACCTTTTATTCTAGCGTTTCGCCCTGTACCACTTTTAACTACATCTCTTAAAATGGATGTCATTAGATATGTTTGTCCTGATTCCATGATGTACTGTTCTTCTTTTTCAAAAATAACCTTTTGTCCATATCTGTTTGTCATACTGGAAATAAGATAAGGTGTAACCATGATTCCATTATTTGAAAAAATTGTATATTTTTCACTTAAATTTAAAGGGGATATCCCAAAACTACCAAGTGTGATTGATAAATCAAGAGGAATGTCTTCAAAGCCATATCTTAATAATTCATCATGTAATATATCAATTCCGATATCAGTAACAAGATTGATTGTTGCAAGATTTCGTGAATGTACTAATGCATACCTGAAACTAACTAGACCTTTAAAGTTTTTTTCATAATTTCTTGGTTGCCAAATTTTTTCTTCATTTTCTTTTGAATTATATTTGTATGTTCTGGAAATATCAACTAAATTACTTGCTGTTGAGTATCCTAGATTTAAAGCAACTTGGTATAAAAATGGTTTCGCAGCACTTCCTGGCTGACGAATACTTTGTCTAGCTCTGTTAAATGAAGATGTCTTATAATCTATCCCTCCTACCATAGAAAGAATTGCACCAGAGTTATTTTCTAAAACAACTATTGCACCGTTTAATGTCTTTGTTGTACTTTCGTTGTTATCTTTATTTAAATCCCTTTTTACAATTCGGTCATATCCATATTTTAGAGCATCTTTAGCTATTTTTTGGGCTTCCAAATCTATGGTTAAGTCAATTTTATATCCACCAGTTTTTAGATCTTCTACATTATCTTTAAGTTCTTTTATTGCAGTGTCCAATATATAAGGAGCTCTATTTTTTGATAAAGTATCGTTATAAACAGTAGGAATATAATTAATAGCTTCTTCATATTCAGTTTGATTTATCCATCCAAGTGTTTGAAGCCTTTTAATTACTTGATTTCCTCGAATTAAAGAATATTTTAATTTCTTTGTTGGATCATAAAAACTAGGTGCTCGAGGAAGTCCAACGAGCATAGCAATCTCTTTTAAATTAAGCTGGTCAAGTTCTTTATGAAAATATCCAAGTGAAGCAGTTTTAATACCATAATATCCATGACCAAAATATACTTGATTTAAGTATCTTTCTAAAATTTCTTCTTTTGTAAGAATAGATTCTAGTCTTAAAGATAAAAGAACTTCTTTTAGTTTTCGTATAAGTTTTTTATCTCTTGTTAGAATCATAGTTTTTACAAGTTGTTGGGTTAATGTACTTGCCCCTTCAACTAGAGCCATTGCTTTTATATCTTTTATAATAGCTCTTAAAATTGCGTCTATATTTACACCATTATGTTCGAAGAAATTAGTATCTTCAATTGCCACTAATGATTCAATTATTCTTGGAGGAATAGAGTTATATTTTACATAAATTCTATTTTCTTTATCAAATATATTTCCTAAGTGTTGACCATTTTTATCAAAAAACTGGGTTGTTAGTCGTGGTTTGTAGTCAA
>JAONGR010000003.1 GCA_028375605.1 Arcobacteraceae bacterium | reverse complement strand
TTTGCATTATGATCTATTAAGATTATTTTACTATCATTAGAAGCTTCTCTTACATGTACAATTAAAGGTTTTTTAACCTCTTTTGCAAAATTTATTTGATCAATAAATATTTTTTTCTGTAGTGCTATATTTTGTTTTTTTTCGAGTTCATCTTTCGGTAAACGAAAATAATCTAAGCCACACTCTCCAACAGCAATACATTTTGGATGATTAACATATTTTTTTAGTGTGTTAAGATTATAATTTTCACAATCGTAAGGGTGTACACCAACAGCAAAAAATACTTCATCATATTTTTCTGATAACATAATCGCGCGTGGTAAATCTTTAGGATCTGCACCAGGTATTAAAAAAGATTCAACACCTTGAGATAATGCAGTTTCAATGACCTCATCAACATCATCAATATATTGAATATTGTCAAGATGACAATGAGAATCTATTATTGGCATATTATAATTTTATAAACCCATTCTAGTTTTAATTTCATTTAATAGTTCAGGTAGCTTAGCTAAATCATCTCTTTTTATCCATGAAGTAATACCAAAGTTTTTAAATGCATCATAATCACTAGGATCATCTATAATTGCAATTGAAGTAAATTTATCTTTACAAGCGTCATGTTTTTTTTCTTCATAGTCAAAAATACTATTAATATCTAATATAATTACATCTGCATCACCATCACCACCACTATGGATAAAGCTGATTTCGTAACCCTTTGCTTCTATATCTTCAAAACTTGTTATTTTCATATTGTTCTCCAAATCTTAGTATTTTTATTCTAACAAAATAAGTCTTAATATATCTATAAAATTATATTAGAGGATATATCGAGCTGTATCTTCATTTTGAGCGATATCTTCTAGTTTCTCTTTTACAAGATTCTCTGATACAGTGATAGTTTCTCCACTATGCTCGTCTGCATCAAAACTAATATCTTCTAAAACTTTTTCAATCACTGTATGTAATCTTCTGGCTCCAATATCTTCTGCTTTTTCATTTGCACTTACACTTAATCTAGCAAAGGCATGAATCGCTTCATCATCAAATTCCAAGTTTACACCTTCAACATCAAGTAAAGCTTTGTATTGTCTAAGTAATGAATTTTTAGTATTAGTTAATATTTTATATAAATCACTCTCTTCTAATGGATTTAGTTCAACACGTAAAGGAAACCGTCCTTGTAGTTCTGGTAATAAATCACTTGGTTTACTTACATGAAAAGCACCAGCCGCAATAAATAAAATATGATCTGTTTTTACTTGTCCATATTTTGTATGTACTGAACTACCTTCAACAATTGGTAATAAATCTCTTTGAACTCCCTCTTTACTAGGATCTTGATTTTTATTATTACTTCCTGTAGCAATTTTATCTATCTCATCAAGAAAAATAATACCACCATTTTCACATCTTTTTAATGCTTCATTTTTTAAAGATTCTTTATCAAGTAAATTATCACTAGCAGTACTTCTTAAAAGCTTTTTTGCTTCTTTTATTGTTACTTCTTTTTTAATCTTTTCCTTACCCATTTTACCCATCATACTATTAATACTCTCAGAAATTGCACTCATATCCATAGGCATATTACTATCTACAATTTCTACATGTGTAGTTTTCGGTAATTCTATTGTGATTTTTTTATCATCCATATCTCCACTTTTTACTTTTGATTCCATTAAGTTATAAGTTTTAATAAATGATTCTTTTGCATTTTGGCTAGCAGTTTCAGGTAAAGGAGGAACAAGAATTTCTACAATTTGTTTAATTATTTCATCATCAATAGAACCCTGTATTTGCTCTTCATATTCTTTTGTAACAAGATTGTAAGACTCATGTGCTAAATCTTTTACCATAGATTCAACTTCTCTTCCAACATACCCTACTTCAGTATACTTACTAGCTTCTACTTTTATAAATGGTAAATTCATCATTTTTGCCATACGTCTTGCTATTTCAGTTTTACCTACTCCAGTACTACCTATCATTAAAATATTTTTAGGCATGATTTCATCTTGTAATTCTGCATCTAATTGCATTCTTCTATATCTGTTTCGTAATGCTATTGCTATTGTTTTTTTTGCGTCTTTTTGCCCTACAATATAATCATCAAGATATGATACTATCTCTTTAGGAGTCATATTCATTTATTTGTCTTCCTTATTATCTAAAGTTAAAGTTTTGATATTTTGATTTGTATAAATACAAAGTTCTCCAGCCGTCATTAGTGATTCTTTTACTAAATCTAACGGCTCTAAATTTGAATGTTTTTTTAATGCCCTAGCAGCTGCTATTGCAAAATTTCCACCACTCCCAATACTAGCTAAACATCCATCTTCTGGTTCTACAACATCACCTGTTCCACTTAAAATAAAGATGTTTTTCTCGTTTAATACTAACATCATAGCTTCAAGTTTTCGTAACGTTCTATCTTTTCTCCACTCTTTAGAGAAATTTATAACCGACTTTAAAAGATCACCTTTGGTATTTGTAAGATGTTCTTCAAACATATCGAATAAATTAAAGGCATCCGCTGTACTTCCTGCAAAACCCGCTAAAACTTTTCCATTATAAAGAGTTCTAATTTTCGTAGCATTATTTTTTAATACAGTATTTCCAAATGTAACCTGACCATCTCCACCTATTACAGCTCTACCATCTTCACTTTTATAAGCAAGTATTGTTGTTGCATCAAACATCTATTAAACCTCTGCAATCACATCTATTTTTGCTATTGCATGTATCCCATTTCCTAGTTTACAATCAGCTTCAAAAATTCCAACTGTTTTTATTTTCGCATTTAATGTTATTTGTTTTTTATCAATAGCAATTTGAGCTTGTTCAAACATAACTTGTTGAACCTCTTTATTTGTAACACTACCTATAAGATGACCATTTGCTCCAACTTTGTGTTTTACAGTAAATTTAAAACTATCTATTTTTTCTTTTACTTCTTGAGCTTCTTTGATTTCTGCTGCTAAAATATCTTTAATTTGTTGTTGCTCTACTTTCCATTGTTCTATTACTTCTGGTGTAGCATGTTTTGCATGACCTTTTCCGATTAAAAAATTTTTACCGTAACCATCTTTTACTTCTTTAATTTCACCAGCTATACCCAGCGCTTTTACATCTTTTATTAATAATACTTTCATATTTTATTCCTATATATTAAATTTTCATAATGCATTATAGCACATTACATCTTTAGCTATTTTGTAGCTAAAAGCTTTTTTAAAATGAGTTTTAGTTGGCTTTCATCTATTGGTTTTCGTAACCAAGCTTTTGCCAAAATTTTTCTACCAATTGATTTATACTCATTATCATCATTATTTAGAAGCATAACAATAGGTAAATCTTTTTTATTATAGTCAGTTCGTATATTATTTGCCAATTCCAATGCTTCTTCTCGAGGACATGAGAAATCACAAAATAATAAATCAATTGCATTTCCTTGCACTTTTTCCCATCCATCTATTGGATCGTTTGAAGTTAAGACATTGTATCCCTCATCTGTCCCAATCTTTTTAATCATATATCGTATAAGAGCAGAATCTTCAACAACTAAAATTGTTTTTACTTCCACATATTCATATACCGCATTTTCTGCCGCATTTATATGATAATTAAACTCTTTTTCAAATTCTATGAATAATTTTTCAACTGAGGTATCATCAAAAATACCTTGAGATACATTAGTGACAACTAACGAAATAAATTCTTTTAGTTCAATATAAAGTTTACATAATTCAGCATCAAATTCAATTTTACCATTTCGAATATATTCTAGTAAATCTTCAGCCTTATGAGACAATGCTACAACATCAAACATACCTAACAAATCAGCAGTTCCTTTTATCGTATGTATTGCTCTAAAGACTTCATTGATATCTTCTTTAGTATAATTTCCATTTTTGATATTTATCAAAGAGTTTTCTAAACTAATTAGCTTATTTTTAAATTCATCAAAAAATATATTCTGTTCTATCTCCATATGACATTTACCTAATATTAGATTTATTATTAGTATACTATAAAAGAATTAAATCTATTCTAATTATTCCTTTAAGCTAGTTTATAAAAATATTTTATTATAATTGCGTTCCAATTTGTAAATTTATATTTACATTTGAGATTATATACCGATCAGGAGGCCCAAAATGGCTTTAGATTTGGACGTAAAACAAGCAATTGTTACTAAACACCAAAGAGATACAAAAGATACAGGTTCTGCAGAAGTGCAGATTGCAATATTAAGTGCACAAATCGTAAGATTAACAGATCATTTAAAAGCAAACCATAAAGATCATCATTCAAGATTAGGTCTATTAAAAATGGTTGGTAAAAGAAAAAGACTTCTTAAGTACTTAAGAAGAACTGATTTTGCTAAATTTACACAATTAGTTGCAGATTTAGGTATCAGAGCTAAATAATTTAAAAAGGGATGAAAATATTTTCATCCCTTTTTCTTAATTAAAACTTATATAATAAAGTTATACAAACTATTAATACTCTATTCAAAACAATTCAGTACAATTTAGTAATAATAAAACCTAGGAAATAAATGTTATTAACTAAAAAAAGTGAATATGCACTTCTCTCATTAGTAAGTATTGCACATAGCGATACACCAAAAAATGTAGATTTTCTAGCAACTGAGCTTAATATATCAAAATCTTTCTTAGCAAAAATACTACAAAACCTTGCAAAAAATGGAATACTTAACTCATATAAAGGAAATAATGGTGGTTTTACACTTAAAAAACCATGTGAAGAGTTAACAATATTAGAGATTACAACAATAGCAGAACAAAAACTTCCTACAGTATTTGAATGTACAACAACAGGTGTAACCTGTGAAGAGAATAAAGAAGGTCAATGTACAATCTTTCCTTTACTCAATAATCTCCAATTTAAAATCAATGACTTTTTAAATCAACTTACTTTAAAAGATATCTTATAAATAATTGGATATAATCTATACATATATTATTTAATTAAGTTTATTTCATATACAAAGGATTTACCAAAAAATGAAATTTTATCATATTTCTCATACAGACCTTGATGGTTATGGCTGCCAACTTACAACACAAAAAATATTTCCAAATGCAATATATTATAATGCAAACTATGGAATAGAAGTTAAAATGTTTTTAAAAGATGCTCTTCAAAAAATCGAATTAGAAGATAAAAATGAAGATATATTTTTACTTATTACAGATCTAAATCTTACACCTGATGAGTCAAAAGGATTAGATAGAGATATTAAAAATTTAAATGATGATGGGTTTAATGTAAAACTACAATTACTAGACCATCATGGAACAGGACAAAAAAGCGCAGATAAATATGATTGGTATTTCTTAGATACAAATAGAAGTGCAACACAAATAACTTATGATTACTTCTCGAAAAACTATCCTGAATTTCTTGATAACTGTCCAGAAAATTACGAATTTTTAATTCAAGCAATAAACGCTGTTGATATCTGGCTTGAAAATGATAATTTATTTGAATTTGGAAAGGTATGTATGAGTATGATTTCTAAAGCATATGAAATTAATAATTCATTATTTAATCAACAAAGTAGAAATTATAAATTTTTTCTTCTCACACAAGCATTAGAATTTATAACAAAAGAAAATGGCAATATTTTACTCGATGAAAATATTTACTATATGAAAAAAGCTTTTTTACAACTAGATACACAAAATAATACACTTGATAATTTAAGTTCAAATTATTTAGTGAAATCATTAGATACTAAAAAAGAAGAATTAACAGTACACTATCTAGATAAAAAAGGGCTTCTAACATATAATTTAGGAAGTATTTCTATTCCTGCAAATGCATTCTTAAGAGCCAATCCAGACTATGACTTTTTTATTGATATTAATAGACGTGGTAGAACAGGATTCCGAGCAAATAACAAATTAGATGTTTCTATTCTTGCACAAAAACTTGCAGGTGGTGGTGGACATCCAAATGCTAGTGGTGCAGCGTTTAAAGATTTTAAAGAAACTGTAATATATGAAAATGTAAAAAATTTCATGCAAACTAAATTAGATAATTGTAAGTAAGAAGTAATATGAAAAAATTTATAGCAAAATCAGATGAATCAAAAAAGATACTAAATATAGTACAAGTATCGTCAAGTTTACCAATTAATGTATTAATACGTGGAGAATCAGGTGTTGGTAAAAAACTTTTAGCTAAAGAGATTCTTCCAAATGCAATCTCAATGGATGGAAAATTTCTTGAAAATGTTATTATTAATAATAGTCTTAATATTGACCAATATAAAGAATTAATTATTACAGATATTCATCAAGTACTTAATAAAAAAGAATTTTTAAGTAATTTAACAAATATAAAAATTGTTGCCACTTCAAAAACTCTTATTCAAGATATTGAAGAACAATTTGCAATTAAAGTTGATATATCACCATTAGTAGATAGAAAAGAAGATTTAGATGAAATATCTAGCCTTTATGTAGCTAATGCCAATGAAATTTATAAAAGTAATGTTTCCTTAGATAGTTTAAATATAGATATCTCTGAAAATGGAATCTCTTTAAAAAACTCTATTTATAAAAACACCTTGTTACACTCTATGAATGAAGAGGATATTACTAAAGCACTTGAACATTTTATATCAAAAAAACTAGATGAACAAAATACTTATAAGTATTTTTTAAAACTTATTGAGGTACCTTTGATTAATATGGCAAAATTTAAATTTAAATCTCAGCTGCAAATGGCAACAAAGTTAAATTTAAATAGAATTACCTTAAGAAAAAAAATAGAACAATATTTTGGAAATGATAATGATTAATTTTTATGAAAAACTACTAGAGCACGATTTAAATCCATATTTTGTATTTAATGCAAATGGAAGAGTTAAAATTTTTAATAAAGAAGCGGAGTTCTTATTGAACTATGTAAGTGTAAAGGAGTTATTTCAATTGGCTGTGGATAATGCCAGTCTTGATTTTGGATTTTCTCAAAAATACTTACCTTTAAAATTTAATAAACATTCTTACTACGCAATTCTTGTTGGATATGTTTCAGATGAGGAAATTGCTCTTCGATTATATAAAGTAGTATCAAATCAGACAAATAGTATTAATAGTAGTAAACTTAAACTTGTAAATATTTTTAGCTTAATTGAGTTATCAAAAAATACTACTCTTTTAAATAATAATATTAAAATAGATGAAGTTTATGATATCTCATTACCTGAAATGAAAATTAATATTAATGAATTTTTATTATGCCTTAATGATTGTTTTCAATATTTTGAAACAGATGAGGAAATAACTTTAAAAGTTAGAATCAAAGTTGGAGAGTATGAAGTGATTGATAATAAAAAATTTAAAATTGTATCCTTAGAATTCATCTCAAATAGGGAAGTTATCCCAAGTACTCCATTGGAAGATAAAGCAGCCAAAGCAAATGCAAATATCTTTTTTTCCGGAAATAAACTCAAGTTAGAATTACCTGTTATTTTATAATTGTATATTTTTTATACAATATTTTTCAATTTTTCAATTTTTTTTTATGTTATAGTATATTAATTACATAAAGGAAAAAAATGACCCCTGAACTTTCATATATTATAGATACATTATTTATAATATTCGCTTTCGTACTTATTATATTTATGGTACCAGGATTTGCTATGCTAGAAGCTGGTATAGTAAGAACAAAAAATGTTACATCTGTATTGATGATGAATACAATGATTTATGCTTTTGCATCTTTTTCATTCGTTTTTATAGGCTACCAAATTGCTTTTGGTGCCTATGGAAATGATGATATGAGCAAATGGGCATTTGTTTTATTTCAAATGGCATTTGTTGGAAAAGTAATCAATATCATGAGTGGAGGAGTAAGTGAAAGAGCACGAATTATTCCATTGACTTTTTTTGCAGTTATAATGGCTGCAGTACTTTATCCTCTAGTTGTAAATGTTACATGGGGATCAAATCTACTCGATGGTACTATATTAAATCTATCAATGTATGACTTAGCTGGTAGTACAGTAATACATTCAACTGGTGGATGGGCATTACTAGCAGCAATTATGATTATAGGTGCTAGAAAAAATAGATATACAAAAACCGGAGGGGTGAGAGTTATCCCTGCTTCAAATATCCCTTTAGTTACATTAGGTGCATTTCTATTATGGATTGGTTGGTTTGGATTTAATGGTGGTAGTGTTGGTTCTATTGCTTCAAAAGAGAATGCTGATTTAGTTGCACTCACAATTTTAAATACTAACACTGCTGGTTTATCTGGTGCTATTGTTGCAGGAGCATTAATGCTTCTAAAATATAAAAAAATAGATATCACTATGGTATTAAATGGAGCATTAGGTGGATTAGTTTCTATTACTGCGGGACCTGATTTATATAATATCTACCAACCAATACTTATTGGTGCTATTGGTGGTATTTTAGTTGTTTTTGCAGTACCAATGTTTGATAAATTCAAATTAGATGATCCTGTTGGAGCATTATCAGTGCATTTAATTAATGGTATTTGGGGAACTCTTGCTGTAGGTATTTTTGCAGCCAACCCTGATGAAGGGATTACATTGATGGGACAAATAAAAGGTATTATTGTTGTTGCTATATTTGCTTTTGTAAGTAGTTATGTAGTATTATTCATAATAAATAAAATAAGTCCATTAAGAATTTCAAATGATGAAGAATTAGAAGGTCTTGATGTAAATGAATGTGGTGTAGAAGCGTATCCAGAATTTAAACGAGCGTTTTAACATAAAATAAAATAGGAGAACAAATGAAAAGAATAGAAGCAATAATTAAACCATTCAAATTAGAGGATGTAAAAGATGCCTTAACAGAGGCTGGAATTACAGGTATGACAGTATCAGATGTAAAAGGTTATGGAAGACAACAAGGTCATAGTGAACTTTATAGAGGTGCAGAATATGTTGTAGATTTTTTACCGAAAATAAAAGTTGATTTAGTTGTAGCAGAAAGTCAAGTTGATGAAGTAGTTACACTAATTTCAGAAGCAGCAAGAACAGGTAAAATTGGTGATGGAAAAATATTCGTATCTGCAATAGAAAAAATTGTAAGAATAAGAACGGGTGAAGAGGATGAAGAGGCTATTTAAAGACTAGATGTCTTTAAATAATCTCTGAAAAGCTATAAGTACTTACTATTTATTTCCTTATATCTTTAATCTTTTAAAAGGCTATCCAAACTTAGATAGCCTTTTTTATTACCTAATAATTAAAAATATATTTTACTATCTCTAAATCAAAATAAATGCATATCAAAAATAAAAAACTACTCATAACAATAACTCCCGCAACAGATTGAGGTTTACAGTTATATAAAGCAGACATATTTACATTAGTAACTGCTAATGGAGCAAATAGTGAGATAATTAATATAGCAGATATTTCATTACTTAAACTAGAAGATAATACAAATATAATTCCTATAAAAGGAAGAAATATTAACTTTACAAGACTAACAGACAAACTCAATTTATAATCATGGTTTTTTAGCCTAACGCCACTTAAGTACACACCTAATATTATCAACTGAACTACAATAGCTGCATAAGCTCCCATTTGTAATACAAGATTTATTTGTGTATTTATAGTTATTTCCATATAGTTAAAAACTAAAGCAATTAAAGCAAACCATAATATGGGTATTTTCAACATTGAAATTATTGATTCTTTTATACTAAAAGAGCTTTTTGCATAAAAGTATATCCCAATCGTATATATGAAGAAAATATTTGCAATATTTATTATACTAGTATAAGGAACACTACTCTCACCAAACAATGCTATACCAAGAGGTATTGAAAGATTACCAGTATTACCAATTAAAGAAGAAACTATAAAGATAGCTTTATCTTTTTCATCATCAAATATAAACCTAGATATTAAGATTAAAAAAAGCAATACACTTAAAATAATCACCAGATAAATTATCGGGACATACAGTAAATCTTCATTTATTGAAACTCTAGTCAATCCCCAAAATGTTAATATAGGTTGTAAGAAATAAATAGAAAGTAAAATAAGTGTTTTTTCATTTATCTCCTCTTTGAATGTTTTTTTAAGTGTGAAACCTATGAAAATGAATAAATATATTGAGGTAATTGTTATTAGTGTATCCATATGCGGAGTATATAAAAATCAACAAATTATGTCAAATTTAAATTTTAATATTTTTTATGTATAATTGGATTACTAAAGGAATATTAATGTTAGAAAAATTAAAAGTAAATATCATATCTTATATCTACAATATCTCAAAACAACCTGTTAAATTACATGAATTATTAGAAGCTAATGCACTTTTTAATGAAGGGATGAAACTTGATGGAACAAGATTAGGATTTAGACTAAGAACTGGTAGAGCTTATTTAGTTTTTATGGTACTTATACACATTATCATTATTCCAATGGCATTTTTAGCTCATGAACTTTTTGCTATATTGGATTGTCATGCCTCAATTATTGTAGCCATGGTTTTCACTGCATTTTTATTTGGTATATTTAACTATTTTAAAGATTGGACTAGAGATAGCGTAACAAGAGAAAGAATCAAACAAATGTGGGTATTACATTTTCCTCATTTTCCCTATTCAGAATTCAATATTGAAGTGTCAAATATATATGAAAAAGCAAAAGATGATGATATTAAAAATGTTGATTTAGAAAGATACATCTTAGATAACTTATCTTCATAAACTGTTAGCTTGTAGGTAATTTTACCTACAAGTAAAACTCAATAATCTTATTTAGAAGCCTCAAAACAATTTAATAAATCATCTATTATATCTTGTGGTTTTTCTAAACCAATTGATAAACGTATAAGTCCATCAGTAATTCCTAAAAATTCTTTCTCTTGACTTGTAAAGTCTTGATATATTGTACTTCCCATATGTAACCCTAATGTTCTAGAATCACCAATATTTGCAGTAATAGTTAATAATTTTGATGCATCTAAAAACTTATATGCCTTTTCTTGTGTACCCATATCTATAGTAATCATCGAACCAGTACCTTCTGAAAAATTTCTATCGTATAAATCTTTATCAATATTATCATTTAATGAAGGATGATTAACATTCAATCCTTCACTTTTTAATACTTTTGCTACAATTTCACATGATGTATTAATTCTGTTGTTTCTTAAATCCAAAGTTTCCAAACCTAAAAGAGTTTGATAACTACTATGTGCATTTGCACTCATTCCAAAATCTCGTAGAGATCTTTTTTTAGAACAACCAATTAAAGCTTTTCCTTTTAATTTATTTATAAAAGGTGTTAAAAATTCATATCTTGAAGTATGAAATTTATCATGCTCTTTTACTTCTTTAAAAATAGCAATTCCACCCAATGCAGAAGAATTTCCACTAATAATTTTTGTTGTAGAATAAATAACGATATCAGCACCATATTCAAATGGTTTAACAATAACAGGGGTAACTGTATTATCCACAATAAATGCAATATTATGTTTTGTTGCTATTTTTCCAATTGCCTCGAGATCTGGTAATCTCAAACTTGGATTTCCAACAGACTCACAAAAAATTACTTTAGTTTTTGTTGTAATACTACTTTCAATAGTATCTAAATCATCTACAGATAAAAATTTTGTTTTTATTCCAAATCGAGGTAGTGTTTGAGTCATAAAAGCATAAGTACCACCAAATAATCCTCCAATAGCAACTATCTCATCATCAGAAGAACATAAACTCATAAGAACCATCGTAATAGCTCCCATCCCAGAACTAGTTGCAACTGCACCTACTCCATTTTCCATCGTTGATAATTGTTGTTCTAATACAGATGATGTAGGATTACCCATTCTTGAATATAATGGGTTAGCACAATTACCAGAAAAAATATCTTCAGCTTCTTGTGAATCTTCATAATAAAACGCGGCAGATGATGTTATTGGTGTTGATATTGATCGATGAAATGTATTCATAATTGATTTTCCTTGAATAAATTTGAATAACCCAAATAGATTTAACTATTTAGGCTTTTAGTTGTTTTATACGTGGTAGTTAGGTGCTTCATTTGTAATAGTTACATCATGAACATGAGACTCTTTAAGTCCTGCACTTGTTATCTCTACAAATTCCGCGGTAGCATGAAAAGTTGTAATATCTTTACTTCCAAGATATCCCATAGAACTTCTTAAACCACCAATGAATTGATGTATAATTTCAGACATAAAACCTTTATAAGGAACCATACCTTCGATACCTTCAGGTACTAATTTATCAGCAGCTGTTCCTTCTTGGAAATATCTATCAGTACTACCTTTAGTCATAGCACCAATTGAACCCATACCTCTGTATGATTTAAATTTTCTACCATGAGATAAAATAACTTCACCTGGAGATTCTTCTGTTCCTGCTAATGCAGATCCCATCATAACACAACCAGCTCCTACAGCTAAAGCTTTCGCAACATCACCAGAATATTTAATACCACCATCAGCAATAATAGGTACTCCATATTTTGCACCAGCTGCAGCACACTCATCAATTGCTGAAATTTGAGGAACTCCAACACCAGCTACAATTCTTGTAGTACAAATAGAACCAGGACCAATACCAACTTTAACAGCATCAGCTCCACATTTGATTAAATCCTCAGTTGCTTCTGCAGTTGCAACATTTCCTGCAATTACATCAACATCAAGTTCATCTTTGATTGCTTTTACTGTATCTAAGATACCTTTTGAATGACCATGAGCCGAATCTAAAACTAATACATCAACGCCAGCTTCAACTAACGCTGTTGCTCTATCCATTTGACCAACACCAATGGCAGCTCCAACAAGCAATCTACCATGTTCATCTTTTATAGCATTTGGATATTCAACAACCTTATTGATATCTTTAATTGTAATAAGACCTTTTAAAGTACCATCTTCATTTACTATAGGTAATTTTTCAATTTTATTTTTATGCATAACTTCAGCAGCTTCAGCTAAAGTAGTTCCTTTTTTACCAGTAATTAAAGGCATTTTAGTCATTACATTTGAAGCTAATTGTGTAAAATCTTTAACAAATCTCATATCTCTATTTGTTAAAATACCAAGTAAAACCTTATTTTCATCAACAACAGGAACACCTGAAATTTTGTATTCACTCATAAGTTTTTCTGCATCATCTAATGTTTGTTCAGGACTTACACAAATAGGATCAATGATTATACCGCTAGTACTTTTTTTAACTTTTTTAACTTGTAAGCTTTGAGTTGCTATATCCATATTTTTATGAATGATTCCTATTCCACCAAGTCTAGCCATTGCGATAGCAGCTTCATACTCAGTAACTGTATCCATAGCAGCACTTACAAAAGGGATATTTAATGATATGTTTTTAGTTAGTTTAGTTTTTAAACATACCTCTTTTGGTAAAACCTCTGATTTTGCAGGTACTAGTAGTACATCTTCAAATGTTAATGCTCTTTTTCTTATTCTCATTTTATATATCCCTTCTTATTTTATATAATTTACTGATTTTTCAAGGCTCATTGCCCCGTCAAATAATGTTTGTTCTTCAAACGCTTTTCCAATTAATTGTAATCCGATTGGCATTCCATCTTTATCTTTAGCTACTGGTAATGATATAGCAGGTAATCCTGCTAAGTTTACAGAAATTGTATAGATATCGCTTAAATACATCTCTAATGAACTTTTAAAACTTCCAAATTTTGGTGCAGTTGTAGGTGCTACTGGAGAAAGTATTAAATCAGCTTCTTTAAATATTTCTTCAAAATCATCTTTGATAAGATGTCTTACTTTTTGAGCTTTAATATAATAAGCATCATAGTAACCAGAACTCAATACAAAAGAACCTAACATAATTCTTTTTTGTACCTCTTCCCCAAAACCTTCTGATTTAGTTTTTAAATATGTTTCAGAAAGGTTTTTCCCCTCAACTCTATTCCCATATCTAATTCCATCATATCTACTTAAATTTGCACTAGCTTCTGCAGTTGCTACAACATAATATGCTGATACATGTTTTTTAGTATCCATCATATTTTTATGAACTATTGTATGACCAGCATCTTTTAAAGATTGAATAGCAACTTCAAAACCTTTTTTTATCTCATCATCTGCTTCAGAAATAAAATTATCTATTACTGCAATAGTCATTTTTTTAGTAGAATCAAGTAATGGTGCAACAGCAGGATACTCTCTATTCGCACTAGTTGAATCTTTTGGATCATACCCACTAATAATATCATACAAAATTGCGGCATCTTCAACGTTTTGTGTTATTGGTCCACATTGATCTAATGAAGATGAATAAGCTGCAATACCATATCTTGATACTCTTCCATAAGTTGGCTTCATTCCAACACAACCACAATAGGCAGCAGGCTGACGAATGCTTCCCCCAGTATCAGTACCCAATGCAGCAACTGCTAAACCAGCAGCTACAGCAGCAGCACTACCTCCAGAACTTCCTCCTGGAACTTTAGTATTATCCACAGGGTTTAATGTTTTACCATAACAAGAAGACTCAGTACTACTTCCCATAGCAAATTCATCCATATTTGTTCTACCAAAAGCACACAGTCCAGCTTTTTCTAAATTATCAATTACTGTTGCATTATACGGTGAAATATAACCTTTTAATATATTACTACTACATGTTAATGAAGTACCCTTAACATTAATATTATCTTTAATTGCTATTGGTATACCAGCAGTGATACTTGATATCTTATTAGATGTTAGTTGTTCTATATATGCACCTAAAGATTTTTGATCTTCAATTTTTGTCGTTATCTCTTCTCTTAACGATAAAATCTCTTCATCGTTTAAGCTTAATGCTTCTTTTAAAGTTATCAAACTTACTCCTAAATTAATTGTAAAATATTAGCTATTATATCTAATATTTACTAATAAGCTCTTTAATGATAATATACGATTATGATTAAATTATTTTTTTTATTTTTAGCAACTATTCTAATGTCCAAATCAACTTTTGACAACTCGTTTATTACCAAATATGAATATGGTAAAATGCTCTATAAAAATCCACGTGGAATAAGCTGTGTAAAATGCCATGGAGAAAATGCACGAGGTAAAAAAATTGCTTCATTTGTTCATATAAGAAATAAAAAAAAATACAATTGTGTAATTAAATCTGATGATATTACCAATATATCATATGAAAATTTCTTAACAACATTAGATCCACGATTAGAAAAACCAAAAAAAAAGTTTCCTAAAAATGAAATTTGTAATAAATTAACATATAGAAATAGTATGCCCACTTATTTCCTCACAAATGAAGAATTAGACTCAATTTATTTCTATCTTAAAAATAAAGATAAATATTAAAATTTTCCAATTATTTTATATATCCAATAGCTATATTTTATAGATAAACACCCATTATTAGGCACTTTATACCCTATTTACATTAAGTAACCAAATAGTATAATTCATAACAAAAAAAAGTTACAGGAAGATTACATATGGAGATTTTAACAGTGAAAAAACTAGAAAAAGAGGCAATGAAAGGTAGTGGTTTTGATTTTATCAGACTAGGAATGGCACTATTTTTTATGGTTATAGTATTAAGCTATAGTTTTTTAAGTACTGGAGGTATTCCAAACAACATGTTCTTAGCAATCGCTGCATTATTTGGAGCATATATGGCTATGAATATTGGAGCAAATGATGTTGCAAATAATGTTGGACCAGCAGTTGGATCAAAAGCTCTTACAATGGGTGGTGCAATTGTTATTGCCGCAGTCTTTGAAGCAGCCGGAGCTTTAATTGCGGGAGGAGATGTAGTTAAAACAATCAAAAAAGGGATTATAGATATCTCTGCTTTTGGTGGAAATACAGATTCATTTATTTGGGCAATGATGGCAGCTTTACTTGCAGCTGCATTATGGCTAAATCTTGCAACTATGGCAAAAGCACCTGTATCAACGACACACTCAATCGTTGGTGGTGTTATGGGAGCTGGTATTGCTGCTGCTGGATTTAGTATTGTAGCATGGGGTACAATGGGTAAAATTGCAGCTTCATGGATTATCTCACCAGTCCTAGGTGGTGTTATTGCTGCAATATTTCTTTACTCTATTAAAAAGACAATGGTTTTTAAAGAAGATAAAATTACAGCTGCTACAAAATGGGTTCCTGTATTTGTTGCTATAATGTCTTGGGCATTTGTTACTTACCTAACTTTAAAAGGATTAAAAAAGATTTGGCCACATATTGTGGATATCTTAATATTTTTACCTCAAACTAAAAAACCTTCATTTATGGTTGCTGCTATATTTGGTCTTATTGTTGCAGTAATTGTGTATTTTATTGTGAAAAAATCTGTACTATTACGAGCTAATAGCCTAAGAAATACAAGAAGTGGTGTTAATAAACTATTTACAGTTCCATTAATTTTTGCAGCAGCACTTTTAAGTTTTGCACATGGAGCAAATGATGTTGCAAATGCCATTGGACCATTAGCAGCAATTAATGATGCTGTCATGACGGGAGGAATCTCTTCAAAAGCAGGTATACCATTATGGGTAATGGGAGTTGGTGCATTAGGTATAGCTTTAGGTCTTGCATTATATGGTCCAAAACTAATAAGAACTGTTGGATCAGAAATCACTGAACTTGACCAAATAAGAGCATTTTCTGTTGCAATGGCTGCATCTATTACTGTTATTATCGCTTCTCAATTAGGTCTACCAGTATCATCTACACATATTGCAGTTGGTGGTATTTTTGGTGTTGGTTTCTTACGAGAATATCTTGAAAAAAATGAGAAAAAAGATTCTATTACATTAGGACAAGAAGCAATTGAAGATGAGAAAAAAGTTTTAAAAGCATATTCCTCAGAACTTAAAAAACTTGAATCTAAAGAAGATAAGAAAAAAGATGATTATGAAAGAATTGTTTCTCTTTATAGAATGGTAGACGAAGAAGAATCAAAATTAAAAGAGGTAAAAAAAGACCTTAAAAATGCTCAAAAAGTACAATATGTAAAAAGAGATGCAGTTAAAAAAATAATTGCAGCGTGGATTATAACTGTTCCTGCTGCTGCTGTATTATCTGCTGCTATATACTATATGATTAGAGGTATAGTTCTTTAATAGTAGTCATTTAATTAATGACTACCACCGCGATGGCAAATCCGCCATCGTGAGTAATACTGACAGAAGTTTCTTTTATCTTAAATTTTTTTCGAATATGTTTTTTATATTTTAATAGAGGTTGACCCTTAGAACTTTTAGAAATTTTTATATCAAAAAAACTACACTCTTTTCCAATCCCCGTACCTATAGCTTTACTTGCAGCTTCTTTTGCAGCCCAAAAGCCTGTGGCAGTTGAAGCACTTTTTACTAATTTTATTTCTTTTTTTGTTAAATATTTTTTTAATGCTTTGTCTCCAAAACGTTCAATCATTTTCTCAATTCTTGCAATAATAGCTATATCAATACCTATCATATACTTATGAATCCATTTTTCCTATTGCACAAGAGACAAAACTTTTAGCTTTCGCACCAACATTTTGGAAGGTAGATAATTCATCACTCGAAAGAGGATAACCCAAAGAGCGTAATTGCTCTTTTAATGATTCTAACTGATTATCGTTTATTTCTAATGTAATTTTTCTAGGTGTTACTGATAAATCTACTTCAACTTCACCAAAAGTTTCTTTTAGTTTAGTTTTTAAGGTATTAGCACAACCTCCACATTTTACATTTTCCACTTCAAATATTTGTTTCATTTCTAATCCCTTTTATTTAAATAACGTTCCAATATAATTTTAGCAGCAATAGAATCTATTCGTCCATCTCTTTTATGTTTAATCTCTCCCATAGTAAGCTCCTTGGCTTCTAAAGAACTCAAGTTTTCATTTTGAAATACTATTTCACCTTTAAACTCTAAAAGCGTCACAAAATGATTTACTCGTTTTATCATATCATCACTAGAAGCTGGATATCCAACTACAAGAATATCTATCTCCCATTCTTTTAAAAAAGAGTCAACATCACGACTTGCTTGATTTCTATTCTTTCTTATTATTGCTTCTTGTGGATTAACAATGTCCGACATCAATGACACAGCACACCCTATTCTTTTTAATCCTATATCTATACTAGCATATTTTTTTTGCATATTTTAAAAACCTAATATCCCTTTTAATTTACCATCGAGTTTATCATTAAGTTTGTCTTTAACTTTATCTTTTACTTTATTTTTCACTTCATCTTTAATAGCATTTTTTTGAGATTTTAATACAGCTTTAACTTTCTTTTTTATTATACTATCAATATTAGAATTTATTTTAAATTTTGGATTACTTAAAGTTCCAGAAATCGCTACATTTGCTTTGATACCTTTTGTTTGAATCAAAGATTTATTTAGTATTACAATATACTTATTACTTTTGGGAACTTGAATATCTGTAGTTAAAACTTTAATAGATTGAGCACCATTAATTTTACTTTTATTCAAAATATTTAAATCCATTTCTGTATCAATAACTGTATTTGAAATACTAAAGTTTTTTTCCTCTTGGTCTGAGATAGAATAACCATTCAGTTTTATATTTAATTTATCTTGATTTAGTTTCTTAGTCTCGATAAAAGATCCATTTACGATTACATTTCCTATTTTTTCTGCTTCAGTATTAACAAAGATAACAAATGGTTTTTGATATAAATACTGATTTGTTGTAAAATCTTTAAAACTACCGTTAATTAAAAATTCATTCTTAATAATAGAAAAGGTACCTTGTTTAATAAGAAATTGGGGAAGTGTCGATTCTAATGGATAATAAACATATTTACCATCATCTCTTTTTTGAACAGTTTCTTGTTCTTTATTAAATAATGGTTTGATTTGTTCATAATATCCTTTATATTTTTCAAATTGATTTTTGATCTCTTTATCAAAATCTTTTTGTATATTGATCTTATTAAGACTATTTAAATCAGTAATATTAGGAGATTTTTTCTTTGTTTCAGATGTAGGTTTATTGTTAGATGTCGATTTAGATTCAGTTTTTTCTGTTACTACAACATCAGAAGGGAAACTAATACCATCCACTTTTAGATTATCAATAATAGCTCTTTCAAAAATAAGTTGTCCCAAAGAGATATCTAATGTTATATTTTTAACATTGATATTTTCATCTTTTTTCTTTTTATCACTTATTTCTAAATTTTGAATATTAATAGAAGAATTAAAAAAGCTAGTTGATAAACCTCCAATTTTAATATTTTTATTCGATGATTCATTAACTACAGTTTCAATATTGTTCTTTATTATATTATCTAAAAAAACAATATTAAAAATACTAACTAAACCTACTAAAGCAATAATAACAACAACACCTGCTAACCTTATTGTTTTTACTGCAGACTGTTCCTCTTGTTTAAAAAAATTCATTTTATTAAGTAATGGTATATTTTTTATTTTCACAGCAATTACTGTTCTATATTTTGTTAAAAGAATAGCCGACATTTTATATACAATAAAAAATAATACCAAAGAAACAACTAAACTTCCCATTGTAATTGTATTATTAAAATATGTTAAATGACCAAAAGGATTATTAAACCAAGATGTAAATAAACTATCCAATCCATTTGAAGTTAAAATTATTTTACCTAATATTGCAAACAGTGGATCTAAAGCTAACCCAATCAGACCAAAAAAAGATACTGCCAATAAAAATACGGCTAAATGTATATTAAAAATCAATACAATAAATAGTACTAAAATATTATGTATAGAAAGAATTGGTGTAAATCCTACTAACATACCTAAAGCAACTGCCATCGCTATTTGCCATGGTTTTCCAGCGTGATTTAAAGCATTCCATATTTTTTTTAATGTAAACATTATTTTCCTTTTATTTAATTAGTTCATTCGCAACATCAAATTTATTTGCTGTCATTAAATGTATTTTTGGATGAATTTTTTGTATTGATTCTAAAACATTAGAGCTCAACTCCATACCAACTTTATATTCTTCTTCTATACTTATTTTAGAAGCAGCTGCTAATTTTTCAATCCAATCTTGAGGTACGTAAATACCTGGAACATGTGAAGATAAAAATTGTGCCGTTCTCAATCGTGTTATAGGGAAAACACCTATAATTAATTGTGACTTTTGTCTTTCATCTTTAAACTCCTGCTGAACATTTTCCATATATCCAATTAACTGTTTTGCATTATCAAGATCATATACTGGCTGAGTAATAATTCCTCTCGTTTTATTGGAGACTTTTTTAAATATTCTTTTCTCTAAGGATTTCATATTTTTTGCATAAGAGTTCATTACTGAAAAAGGATAAATCGGTTTAGGTCTTACCTTAAAAGGTTTACCAGCATAATCCATTCCATTATTAAAAGAGTTAATTATCTCTAGAAGCATTGTAGAATTTGATTCAAAAACACCTTTTGCTCGCGGCTGATCGCTCATACTTGCAGGATCACCAGTTAGAGCTAATACCGCTCTAATATCAAAATCATTTCCGCCAATTAAATCACTTTGTAATGCTATTTTATTTTTATCCCGCATACTCATAGTAGCAATTACTGGCTTATTAAATTTTTGCTGTAATTTTACACTAGCAAACATTGCACCATATTTTAATTTTGCTAATGGATTATCCGTTGTACTAAAACCATCTACTCTTTTATCTAAGTTATATTCTTCTATTTTATTTAAAATATTATCCATAGTTGGCTCATGAGGCGGAGTTGTTTCCAATGTCAAATATTTATCTTCTTCTAGTGTTTTTATAAGTGTTTCAAACATCTATGTTTAACCTTTATTAATAAATCAATTTCTAACGAAAGTGTTGATATAATTGCTAATATTATAACACAAAAGGTATAAATAATGAAATTAGCAGTATTTGATTTTGATTCTACATTAATGGATGGTGAAACAATAGACTTTTTTGCAGCTGAACTTGGTTTAGAAAAAGAAGTAGCAGAGATAACTGACTTAGCGATGAATGGTAAGTTAGATTTCTTTGAGAGTTTAATTACAAGAGTAGAACTCTTAAAAGGTCTAAATTATGATAAAGTAGTAGAAATAGGTAAAAACTTACCTTTAATGCCAGGTGCTCTTGAAATAGTACCTGCACTTCAAGCTAAAGGATATAAAGTCATCTGTTTTTCTGGAGGATTTAGAGTAGGAACTAGTCCTGCAAAAGATATTTTAGGACTAGATGCAGATTTCTCAAATGTTTTACATCATAAAGATGGAGTTCTAACTGGTTTAGTTGGTGGAGATATGATGTTCGATTATAGTAAAGGTGATATGATTCAAAGACTTCAAAATATTCTTGGAATATCAAGAGAAGATACTTTAGTTGTAGGAGATGGAGCGAATGATAGAAGTATGTTTGCACAAGCTGATACAAGAATAGCCTTTTGTGCAAAAGATATTCTTAAAAAAGAAGCAAATATTATTATCGATACAAAAGACTTAACGCAAATACTAAATCACATAAAATAAATTCTTAAAGAATTTATTTTATTCGTTTAAAAGAGTTATTTCCAACCTTATATAAATTTACTGGATATTCTACTTGATTATCAACCAATGATAAATCTTTAAAAATATCTATATTTCCATTCGTTAAATATTCTACTCCAACAATAGTTGCATAATTAACCCAACTATAATTTAAATTATTCCCTATTAAATTATTATACTCATCTAATTCAGTAGGAATACTACCAATTGAATTTGCAATAATTAATTTTTTACGATCATGTCTTTGTGTAAGTGAGAAAAGTAAAGGTGTATAGTTTAATTGAGTTGATAAAATAGACACAATACTTAATTCCTGTGCATTTATTGCAGATAGCAAAATTGAACTCTTAATGATTGGTGTATTTAATAAAACAACACTATTATTTAATCTTGAATTATTTTCTAAAAAAGATTTATACCTACCATTATTATCATCTATCTTTTTAGAAAATTTTACTTTTACATTTTCTAAATATGAATGCAAAGTTCTACCTATCCCTGAATTTCCATAAAATTCTACTAAATTTGTATTCGCCGAATATTTTATCAATTCCTCAAATTGTTTTTTATAACTTATTGCTCCAAATGTAAAATTTATATTATTTAACTCTTCTATATTTTTTACATCATATTTATTAATCAAAGGAAAGTAAAATTGAATATTATTCACATTATCTATCTCATTAAGTGATTTTAATTCTTCCTTTGTAATCATCGCAATTACTTTAGTTATTTTCTCTTTTTGAATTTCTAAAATAGCTTTATATAAATTTTGCTTATTTTGTACTTCTAAATCATATACTTTAAAATTAAACATTTTATTTTGATCCAATAAATAAGTATTAATACTATTTGTTGCCTCAAGTGCGTATTTACCTATATTTTGAGAAGAGAAAATTATCGATAAAGTATCTGTGTGTTTTTCTTTTTCTACTAATATAGGAGTGCTTTTAACTTCCTCAATAAATTCTACTTTAGGAACAACTACAGCTTTAGGCTGGGCAACAACAATATCCGGTGTCTTTATACTTTCCTTAACTTCAGTACAACCTACCAACATCAATAAAACAACTATTAAAGCACTTATATTTTTCATTTTTCATCCATTATATTTTTTATTTTTATTATATCATTAAACATTCTTTTTTTATACGATGGATTTTTACTAATAAAATCTATGCCAAGTAAAGGGATAAGTTTAATGCCTCTATAATTGTACAAATTACCAGATATATCAGTAAGTACATCCTTATTTTCCATCATATATTTAAATGATGTTCCAAATGTGATAATAATTTCAGGTCTAATCAAACTAATCTGTTGCTCAAGATAATGAATACATTTTGATACTTCTGTGTCAAAATTTTCTTTATATTTATCTGTATTACATTTTAATATATTTGTCATGTATATATCATTAATACTAAGTTTTAATACTTCTTGAAATGTATTCTCAACATAAGTAAACTCTTTTTCTTTATCTAATGTATCATTTAAAGTAACAATTAGTATTTTACTATTCATATTTCCTTTTACAAAAGAGGTAGAGGTTTTAACCTTTGAGAGCTCACATAATGAACAATTTGATACATACTCATTTAATACTTCTAAGCTAGAAGGTAAATTACTTTCCATACTTGTGTAGTTTTGAAAATCCAGCTGATTCATATACTCTAAACCAAATATTTTTTTCATTTTTAAAATCTGTAATAATTCTATTTTTACTTTTTCTGTAATATTCATCAAAGAAATTATACAAAATTAACCTTTTGAGATTATTTGTTCCAATAAACGGAACAAATTATAATTTTTATTTGACTTTTGTTCCATATAGTTGTACAATCCAGTATGAAATAATTTAAGGATAACAATGACAGCACCGCAAGTAAAAAATACTCCCAGTCTACGTAAAATGGAAATTGATCTTGAAGTAAATAAAACAACACTACATAATTGGAAAAAAAACAGACCTAAATTGTATGAATTTATTATCGAATCTTATCAAGATAGAAAAGCATTAAAAGAAAATATAATGTTTTTAATAGATCAAAAACAAAAATTAGAAGAAAGAATTAGTCAAGAAAAAACGAAGATTCCTGTAAGCTAAAAATTTGACATAAAAAAAGGGAGAAAGTTTCCACTTTCTCCCTTTTTTAATTACTTAGATATTTTATTTATATCTATGTGTGATTCTTCCCTTATCCAATGAATAAGGAGTGATTTCAACTTTTACAGTATCACCTAAAAGAATTTTAATATAGTGCATTCTCATTTTACCTGATATATGACATAATACAATATGACCATTATCAAGCTCAACTTTAAATGTTGCATTTGGTAAAACTTCTTTCACTTTACCATCAACAACAATTACATCATCTTTTGCCATTTTCTATCCCTTCTAACTTACAGTTTAGTTAATATTTCAGCTTTGCCATTTACAATAGCAACTTGATGCTCATAATGACTTGTGCGTAAACCATCTGTACTTCGTACAGACCATTTATCATTCTCATCAATTATAGGCTCTTCATCTTTTTGACATATCATAGGCTCTAAACAAAAAATCATTCCATTTTTTATTTTAGGTCCTTGTTTAGGATTTGGACTATCAAGATAGTTTGGTACTTCAGGATCACAATGAGGCTCTCGCCCGATACCATGTCCACAAAATTTTACTAAAGGAACGTATCCACGTCCTGTAATAAACTCTTCTAGTGCCAAACTTAATTCTTTAAATCTCATACCATCTCTTATGATATCAATCGCATGATACAAAGCATCTTTACTACAAGCTATAAGAGCTTCATCTTCTTTGCTTATTTTACCGATTGGCATTGTAATAGCAGCATCACCATACCAACCGTCAATTTCACTACCTATATCGATTCCTAGGATATCACCTTCTTTTAAAACTTCATCAGTAGGCATACCATGAATAACAACTTCATTTAAAGATGTACATACAGCATTTGGGAAACCATAAAGCCCTTTAAATGCAGGTCTTGCACCTAAAGCTCTTAAATACTTTTCACCCATAGCATCCACTTCTAAAAGTGTCATACCTGCTTTAACGTTTTTTTCAAGATGATCTAGAGTCGCAGCAACTGCTTTACCAGCTGTGCGAAGTTTCTCAATGTCAGTAGCTTTTCTTAATGGAATTGCCATAATTTACTTATAGACCAGTCGCACTAAGAGTGTTATATTTGTCATTGTATTGTTGTGCTTCAATTTTTCTCATAGTATCAATAGCAACTTGAACTACAATTAAAACAGCCGTTCCTCCGAAGAAAAATGGAACACCCATAGCTTTAACAATAAGCCATGGCACAGTAGCAATCATACCAAGATAAATTGAACCCCAAAAAGTTAATCTACTTGCAACTTCATTTAAAAGCTTTTGAGTACCCATTCCAGGAGAAATACCTGGTACAAATCCACCTTGTTTTTTTAAGTTTTCTGATATATCTTTTGCATTAAATGTAATAGAAGCATAAAAATAAGCAAAGAATACAACAAATAAAAACGTAATAAAATTAAAAGTATAACTATTAGGATTTAAATAATCAGCAACAGCAATTAAAGTTTCGTTTTGTGTTCCTTGTAAAATAGTAGCTGGAAACATTAAAATCGCACTTGCAAAAATTACAGGAATAACACCACTTAAATTTACTTTAATAGGAATATAATTCATAATTTTTTTACTTTGATTTTGCATGATTACTTTTCTACTATATGAAACAGGAACTCTTCTTTCCCCTAATTCAACATATATAATAGCACCAACAGTACCTAAAATAACAACTAAAATAGCTAATACTGTTAAAAAGTTCATTTGACCATTATTAACTAAATCAATAGTACCACCAATTGCACTTGGAATTGCCGAAACAATACCAGCAAAAATGATTAATGAAATACCGTTACCAATACCTCTTTGTGTGATTTGTTCACCAATCCACATCAACATCATTGTACCAGCTATCATAGAAATAGTCGAAACAGCAACAAAAGTATCCATATCAATCATAATTGCACTTTGACCAGAACTTCCAGTAAGAGAATTTAATCCCATAGAAACACCAATCGCTTGCACAAATGTAATAACAATAGTTGCATATCTAATGATTTGCATATACTTTTGCATTCCGTCTCTCTCTTTTTTCATTTTTCCAAGAGCAGGAAATGTTGCAGCTAATAATTCCATAATAATTGAGGCAGTAATGTAAGGCATGATACCTAATGAGATAATACTTAGTCTTTCAACCGCGTTCCCACTGAACATGTTTACTAAACCTAATGCGTTGTTTGAGTTAGTGTCGAAGAATTCTTTAACCACTGTTAAATCTACACCTGGTACTGGCACATATGCCAGTATTCGGTATATTAAAATAAAACCTAATGTAATTAAAATCTTATTTAATAGATCTTTATTCATAAGAATTACTTACCTGTGTATGTAACGTTTTCGTCTTTTATCTTAGAAGCTAATTCACTAGTAGTTGAACCAATTAGTTTAACTTTAGTAACTTCTTTTGATAATTTATATACAGATTTAATTGTTTCCAATGTAATTTCTTCAAGATTTGCTACTTTAACAACTTTATCTACATTAATAGAATAAGGTTTAGCAACTCTTGAGTGAAATCCAATTTTTGGAGCTCTCTTTTGAAGTGGCATTTGACCACCTTCAAAATGTCTTTTGATCTTATAACCAGATCTAGACTTTTGCCCTTTTTGACCTCTACCAGAAGTCTTACCAGTACCAGAAGCTTGACCTCTACCTACTCTTTTTCGATTTTTTGTACTACCATCAGCTGGTTGTAAATCTTGTAAAATTGACATATTATTATCCTTTTATCTTAGCTAATGCTTCAACAGTAGCTTGAACAAGGTTATTAGGGTTATTAGATCCTAATGACTTCGCAATAATATCTGTAATACCAGCAAGCTCTAGAACAGGTCTAGCGGCTCCACCAGCAATAAGTCCTGTACCTTCAGATGCAGGCTTAAGTAAGATTCTACTTGCGTTATATTTATATTCAATATCGTGGTTAATTGTTGAACCATTAAGTTTAACAGTAACTAAAGATTTAAATGCGTCATCTAATGCTTTTTTAATAGCATCAGGAACTTCTTTAGCTTTACCAACACCAAAACCAACTGTACCGTTTTTATCACCAACAACTACTAAAGCAGTAAATCTAAATCGTCTACCACCTTTAGCAACTTTTGTAACTCTACCTATTTTAACAATAGCTTCTTCGAAATCATCTCTATTAATTGCCATCATTGCCCCTTATAATTTGATTCCGTTGTCTCTTAGTGCGTCAGCAAAAGTTGCTACAACACCATGATACAAGTAACCATTTCTATCAAATACAACTGATTCAATATTTTTAGATTTTAATGTTTCAGCTAATTTAGCCGCTACACTTACAACATTTTCTTTATTAACAGATAATTTAAGTGCTCTTGAATCAACTGCAGCTAGTGTTGTACCAGCTACATCGTTAATTGCTTGTGCATAAAAATATTTGTTCGATTTAAAAATACTTAATCTTGGAGTTTCAGCACAACCGCTGATACTTCCTCTAATTCTCTTTTTTCTTCTTAATCTTAAAGAATTCTTTTTACTTAGATCTTTTGCTCTACTCATAATTTTATACCTTATTTCTTAGCTGTCTTACCGGCTTTTCTAACGATATGCTCGTCAGTATACTTAACACCTTTACCTTTATATGGTTCAGGTGGTCTGAAACTTCTAATTTTTGCAGCAACTTGACCAACTTCTTGTTTGTTACTACCCTTAATATTAATTATATTTTTTTCAACATTAATTTCTATATCATCAGAGATATCAAAATTAATAGGATGAGAGAAACCTAATTGTAATTCTAAGACTTTACCTTTAACAGCAGCTCTATAACCAACACCATTGATCTCTAAAGATTTTTTAAAACCTTCATTTAAACCAATTACAGCATTGTTTGTTAATGCTCTGTATGTTCCCCAGTAAGCTCTGTCTTGAGACTCTTCACCTACTAAAGAAAAGTTAACATTATTATCTACAACTTCAACACCAACTCTGTTATGTGTATCAACGTCGATAGATTTAGAACCTTTTTTAACTGTAACAATACCGTTATTAACTGTTACTTCAACTCCACTTGGGATTGAGATAGCTTTTTTACCAATTCTTGACATACTAACTCCTTACCAAATTGAACATAATAGTTCACCACCAGCATTGATTTTATAAGCTTCTTCATTACTCATAACACCTTTACTAGTAGAAACAATAATTGTTCCGTATCCGTTTTTAAAAGACTTAAGTTCAGAAGCAGCTTTATAAACTCTTCTTCCTGACTTAGAAATTCTTTTAACTTCGTTAATTACACTATTTTCATTTTCGTCATATTTAAGTGTAACACTAATATTCTTTTTTGGAGAACCTTCAGTTTCAACTACTTTACAATCTTCAATGTACTCTTTTTCTTTTAACACTTTACAAAGTGCTTCTACAGTATTAGAATGGATCAATGTAGTTACTTCTAACTTTCTCATTGATGCATTTCTTATTCTTGTTAAAGCGTCTGCGATTAAATCATTCATCATGGGCTTTTATCCTTAAATTTTTTTAGCTTACCAGCTAGATTTTCTAACACCAGGTAATAAACCTTCGCTAGCCATTTTTCTTAAACAAATTCTACAAAGACCAAAGTCTCTATAAACTGATTTTGGTCTACCACAAGAAGAACATCTTGTATAAGCTCTACTTGAAAACTTAGGTGTTCTTTGTTGTTTTGCAATCATTGACTTCTTTGCCATTATGCTCTCCCTTTAGTAAATGGTACACCCATTAACTCTAATAATCTGTAAGATTCTTCATCACTACTTGTTGTTGTAGTAATAGAGATATTCATACCATGTGTTTGAATAACATTGTCAAATTCAACTTCTGGGAACATTAATTGCTCATCTAATCCAAAGTTAAAGTTACCTGCACCATCAAATCCATTTCTTTCAAGACCTCTAAAATCCTTAACTCTTGGAAGTGCGATTGAACATAATTTATCAATAAATTCGTACATTCTTTCACCTCTAAGGTTAACTTTTACACCAACTGGCATATCTTCTCTTACTTTAAATCCAGCAATTGACTTTCTAGAGATAACAGTAACAGCTTTTTGACCAGCAATTAAAGAGATAGTATCAGCAATATTTTGCATTAATTTACTATCTTTCATAGCAAATCCTGTACCAACAGAAATAGTAACTTTTTCTAAAGAAGCAGTTAACATTTTGTTTTGAGGAAATTCAGATTCTAAAACTGGTTTAATTTCACTTTTATATTTTTCAAGTAATCTAGCAGCCATTTTATTCACCTTCTACTTTAGATACGTTAGAGATATCAATAGGCATCTCTTTATTAACAAATCCACCGTCTTTATTTTCTTCAGATGGTTTAACTGTTTTTTTAGCGATTTTACAATCTTTAACGATAACTTTACCTTTTGTAGGTAATACAGCTAAAACTTCACCAGTCTTACCTTTGTCATCACCAGCGATAATTTTTACAGTATCACCTTTTTTAATTTTTAACTTAGTTGCCATTATAATACCTCCGGAGCTAAAGAAACAATTTTCATGAAACCAGAGTATCTAACTTCTCTAGCAACAGGTCCGAAAATTCTTGTTCCAATAGGTTCTCTTTTATCATTAAGAATTACAGCTGCGTTGTCATCAAATCTAATTAATGAACCATTTTCTCTTTGAACTTCTTTATGAGTTCTAACGATAACAGCTTTAACAACTTGACCTTTTCTTACTTTTCCAACAGGAAGAGCTTTTTTAACTGAAGCAACGATAACGTCACCAACAGTAGCATATCTTCTATGACTTCCACCAAGAACTTTGATACACATGATCTCTTTAGCACCTGTGTTATCAGCAACGTTTAATCTAGAAAAACTTTGAATCATACGTTAGCTCCTGTTGTTAGAATTGTTTTTAATCTAAAAGATTTAGTTTTAGATAATGGTCTACATTCTATTGCAATAGCTGTATCTCCAACTTTTAATTCATTCTTTTCATCATGAACTAAATATTTTTTGAATCTTCTTACAGTCTTGTGGTATCTTGGGTGGATAACTCTTCTTTCAACTAAGATTGAAGCAGTTTTTTCACCAGCAATTTTTACCACAGTACCTTGGATTTCTCTTTTATGTGTACTCATAATTTTAATCCTTACTTCGCTGCTGTTATAGCAGTTTGAATTTGAGCAATCTCTTTTTTAGCTGCTTTTAATTCACTTGTATTTGTTAATTGCATAGTTTTTAACTTAAGTCTAAGTTCAAAAAGTTGCACCTTTTTCTCTTTTAATAATTCAGTTAACTCAGCTAAAGTTTTAGCGCTAATATCAGAATAATTCATTTTCACCCTCTTTTGTTACAATCTTTGTTTTAAAAGGAAGTTTACTTTGCGCTAGTGCGAAAGCAGCTCTTGCTAAATCATCATCAACACCAGCCATTTCAAAACAAATTCTACCTGGCTTAATATTCATAACGTATTTATCAACTGAACCTTTACCTTTACCCATTCTTGTTTCAAGTGGTTTAGCAGTAAGTGGTTTAGCAGGGAATACCATAATCCATATTTTACCTGTTCTATTAACTTTTCTTGTCATAGCAATTCTGGCAGCTTCAATTTGTCTACCATCAATTCTACCATGCTCTAAAGCTTTAATACCGATATTTCCGTAAGCTAATGTGTTAGCATTAAACGACTTACCTCTATTTCGGCCTTTCATCTCTTTTCTATATTTAGTTCTTTTAGGCATTAACATTGTTAGTTACCTCTTCTTTTTGATGGTCTTTTAGACTTGTCATTATCATCTGATTTTTCTACTGGAATTCCTTTTGCAAGTACTTCACCTTTGAAAATCCAAACTTTAATACCAATACAACCATAAGTTGTATGACCTTCAGCAAATCCATAATCAATTCTAGCTCTTAATGTATGTAAAGGAACTCTTCCCTCTAAATACCACTCAGTTCTAGCCATTTCAGCTCCACCAAGTCTACCAGAAACAGATACTTTAATACCTTTAGCTCCACCTTTGATTGCATTTTGCATAACTCTTTTCATAGCTCTTCTAAATGCAACTCTTCTTTCAAGTTGTTGTGCAATATTTTCAGCAGCTAATTGTCCAGATAAGAAAGGTTTTCTTTCTTCTTTAATATTAACAGCAATATCTTTACCAACTAATGCTTTAAGGCTATTCTTAAGTTTTTCAACGTCAGCACCTTTTTTACCGATAACAATACCAGGTCTAGCAGCTACAATAGTAACTCTAACTTTTTTAGTAGTTCTTTCGATAAGTGTTTGCGCAATACCAGCATAATATAATTCTTTTTTAACGAATTTTCTTATTTTGTTATCTTCTGCAACGTTTTCAGGCATTGTAGATTTTTTTGGAAACCATCTGCTTTCCCAGTTTCTATTGATACCTAATCTAAGTCCAATAGGATTAACTTTTTGACCCATTACTTGTCTCCTTCTATAGCATTTACTTCAACATATATATGTGCCATTGGCTTATGTTTTGGAGAAGCACTACCTCTAGCTCTTGGTGTAAATCTCTTAAGAACTGGACCTCTATCTACTCTACAACTTGTTACAATAGCTTCTTCTGGCTCTAAACCTGAGTTAGCAACTGCAGAAGCAATAACTTTAGAAATAATTCCAGCAGCTTTGTTTGGTGTAAATTCTAAAGATGCAATTGCAACTTCAGCGTTCATACCTTGAACTTCTCTAGCTACTAATCTAGCTTTAATAGGAGATAATCTAACGAATTTTAATATAGCTTTACCCATTATCCTACCTTTCTTTGTACTGAACCTTTGTGACCTTTAAAAGTTCTAGTTGGTGCGAATTCACCTAATTTGTATCCAATATGATTTTCTGTAATATTTACTGGTACGAAATTTCTTCCGTTATGTACTGTAAATGTAAGACCGATCATATCAGGTAATACCATACTTCTTCTTGACCAAGTTTTGATTGGTTTTTTGTCTCCAGACTCAATTGCTTTAGCTACTTTTTTCGCTAAATGAGCATCAACAAATGGACCTTTTTTTATACTTCTTGCCATTTTATACCCTTATTTCTTTTTTCTTGAAATGATTAGTTTATCACTAGCTTTTTTCTTTCTAGTTTTATAACCTTTAGTTGGCATACCCCATGGAGTAACTGGATGTCTACCTGAATTAGTCTTACCTTCACCACCACCATGTGGATGATCGATAGGGTTCATTGCAGATCCTCTAGTTTGTGGTCTTCTACCAAGATGTCTTTGTCTACCAGCTTTACCAATTACCATATTAGAGAAATCTTCATTTCCTACTATACCAATAGTTGCCATACATACACCAAGAATTTTTCTCATTTCACCAGATGGTAATCTTAAAATGATATATTTATCTTCTCTACCCATAACTTGTGCATATCCACCAGCAGATCTAGCGATTTGTCCACCTTTACCTGGTTTCATTTCAATATTATGAACCATTGTACCTACAGGGATATTAGCAAGTTTCATTGCATTACCTGGTAAGATATCAAGTCCTGATTCAGCAGCAGTAATTGTAGTTCCTACTTTTAAACCTGAAGGTTGAATAATATATCTTTTTTCACCATCAGCATAGTTGATTAAACAAATTCTACAGTTTCTGTACGGATCGTACTCAACAGTAGCTACTGTACCTGGAACATTTAATTTATTTCTTTTAAAATCAATGATTCTGTATAGTTTTTTCGCCCCTGCTTCTCTATGTCTAGATGTGATTCTACCGTTATTATTTCTACCAGCACTTGCTTTTACTCTAACTAATAGAGATCTAACAGTTGCTTTAGAAGTAATATCAGAAGTATCCATAACAGACATAAATCTTCTTGCAGGTGTTATTGGTCTAAATTTTTTAATTGCCATTTCCTACTCCCTTATGCTGAAAGGTTCGCTATTTCAGCGCCCTCTGGTAATGTTACATAGAATTTCTTGAAATCTGGTCTTGCACCAACTTTTCCTTTAAATCTTTTTACTTTACCGCTTTGTCTTAAAGAATTAACTTTCATAGGTGTAACACCAAAATATTCTTTAAATACTTCTTTTAAACCATTCTTTGTCATTCTAGTGCTTGTTTGTACAACAATTACACCATTCTCTTGAAGCTCAATAGTTTTTTCTGTATAAACAATTGATTTGATATCTGTAATATCTGCCATTTCTTATACCTCTTATACTAAGCTATCTATTACTGCTTTTTCGATTAAAATCGAGTGGTAAGCAGCTATTAAATAAGCATTTAATTCTGATTTTTCAATCACGTAACAGTTTTTGATGTTTCTGAAAGCTAAGTATGTTTTATCATCAAAGTTTTCAACAACAATTAAAAGATCTCTTTTGTTTAATTTATTAACAATAGCTTTTGCATCTTTAGTTTTACCAGACTCAACTTTAATAGAATCAGCAACAAATATAGATCCTTTTTCAGCTTGAGCATTGATAGCATATCTAAGAGCTAAAACTTTTTGCTTTTTATTAATTTTTTGGTTGTAGTTTCTTTTTGATGGTCCAAAAACTTGTCCACCACCTACAAATAAAGGTGATCTCATTGATCCCCATCTAGCACCACCAGAACCTTTTTGAGCTTTAGGTTTTTTACCACCACCGCTTACTTCAGATCTATTTTTAACTCTAGCAGTATTTGCTCTAATTCCAGATAAGTATGATTTAACATATAAGTGTAAATTGTGAGAATTAATTCCCTCAAAGTTTTCACCTAAAGCTATATCACCAGCTTGTTCAAATTTTTCATTTAATACTAATAATTTACTCATTATGCAATCCTTACTCTACCTAAAGTACCATTTGCACCAGCAACTGAACCTTTAAGTACTAAAATACCTGTTGTAGCATCAAAAGAAACTACATCATTTTTATGTGTAATATTAGTGTTACCATAGTGACCTGGCATTTTCTTACCTGGCATAACTCTACCTGGCCATTCTGCATTACCAATAGAACCAGTTCTTCTACCCATTCTATGACCATGTGATGCTCTACCACCAGCAAAATTATATCTTTTAACTACACCAGCAAAACCTCTACCTTTTGTTTTAAATGTAGATTTAATAACTACACCTTCAACTAAAGCAGCTGTATCAATATCACCAGCTTCTGAATTTGCTACATTTAATGTTGCAAATCTGTTAAACTCTTTTGATAAGTCATATTTTTTTTGTTGACCCTCAATAGTTTTGTTAAATTTCTTACCACTGTTGTATGCAACGATAGCTACGCCATCATTAACTTCACAAACTTTAGTATCAAGTACTCTTACAAGAGTTACAGGTACAGCAGGCACAGTTACAGTACGACTCATTCCGATTTTTTCTACAATAAATTCCATCTATAACTCCTTTCTACTCTTGACCCATTGATCTAACTTCAACGTCTACTTCAGGCGCAAGATCAAGTTTCATTAAACTATCTACTGTATCTGGTGTTGCAGATACGATATCAATCATTCTTGAATGAACTCTGATCTCAAATTGCTCTCTAGCATCTTTGTTAACGTGTGGTGATTTAAGAACAGTATATTTTCTGATTTTAGTAGGCATTGGGATTGGACCTATTAATTCAGCACCTGTTCTTTTAACAGCCTCAATAATTGAAGCAACAGAACGATCAAGAACTCTATGATCGTAAGCTTTTAACTTTAATCTAATTTTTTCCATTTGTTTTCCTTTAAAGAACTCATTAGAACTAATACAAAACCGTGTGTTTTATATCACTCTAACCAATGTATGGACGCGGATTATATCTTTTTAGTCTTTAAATGTCAAGAATAATGGAGGTTCAATAACTTTTATAAGCGATTTATTTCCTTTTAAAAAGGAAAACTATTGTGATTATTGTATAGGTGAATAATTTTTTGTATAAGTGTCTAATTTATATCTGCATAAAACAAATATAAATTAGACTAATATCAGTTATTTATGAAAAGAAGATGCAATTATACTTAAAAATTCATCTTTTGTTTTTTTCTCTTTTTTGAAGATACCTCGTAAGGCAGAAGTAATAGTAGAAGAAGATATTTTTTGTACACCTCTCATCTCCATACACATATGTCTAGCATCAATAACTACTGCAACACCTTTTGGTGCAATTGCTTCATTAATAGCATCTGATATTTGCTCTGTTAGTTGCTCTTGAATTTGCAATCGTCTAGCAAATACATCCACAACACGAGGAATTTTTGATAAACCAATCACTTTACCATTTGGGATATAAGCAACATGTGCTTTTCCAATAATAGGTAACATATGATGTTCACACATTGAATAAAACTCTATATCTTTTACAATTACCATTTCATCATTACTACTTGTAAATAAAGCGGATTTCATGATTTCCATAGGATCTTGGTTATAACCACCACACATAAATTCCCATGCTTTTTGTACACGTTTTGGAGTATCTATTAAACCTTCTCGTTGAGGGTCTTCCCCAATATGTTCTAATATCTTTTTTACTGAATTTTCCAATTCTTTACCTTTTAGTATTATATTATTCGCATTTTACAGTTGTACTTCTAAATCTTAGTTGAAGCAAAATAATTATAGTTTAAAGATTATAAAAAAGTTTTAATTTGAATTAATTATGATAATTTATTTTGATTGTTAAAGAGTAGTGGAGCTTCAGATAGGACTTGAACCTACGACCTGCTGATTACAAATCAGCTGCTCTACCAACTGAGCTACTGAAGCAACATTATAATTTTTTGATTTTTAAGTGGAGCGGGAGACGAGACTCGAACTCGCGACAATCTGCTTGGAAGGCAGAGGCTCTAGCCAACTGAGCTACTCCCGCTTAAAAGTGTCAAACGAAAAGTGGTGGGTCCTGAAGGACTCGAACCTTCGACCACTCGGTTATGAGCCGAGTGCTCTAACCAGCTGAGCTAAGGACCCTTATCAAGCTAGTTTCTTTTGTTTGATAGCGGAATTATAATGGATGTTTTATTAAATTATCCTTAATTTTTTTATAAATAAATAAATTCTATATTTTAAACTTTTACCACAATTGTACTGTAGGGATTATAGAGTACATTAGCTCTTGTTTGTATCTTTACATTTCGTCTTTGTGTAAAGTCTACATTAAATGTACCTCCAAAATCACTAGAAAATTTAGCACATATTTTAGCAGCTTCCATTATCAGTTTTTCTGGTATTGTTTTTTTTGTATTTGATACTATAACATGAGAGGAAACCTCTCCTTGTAGATGAAACCAAAAATCACTTGCTCTACTATTTTCTAGTAGAAAGATATTTTCTCTCTCATCACGACCAAGCATTATTTTATATCCATCGATAAAAAAACTTTTATAAGGATTGGCTTTTTTTGTCTTTTTTTGATTTTTATCTTTTTTAGGCATATAAAATTCAATTTCATCTTGAGTTTTTGCATTTTCAATTACAACAATAAGTCTTTTATAAAATTCCAACTTTTGACTTAAATTAGTTTCTTCTATATGTTGATTTTTTATTTTTTGTTTTGTTTTTTTTGCTTTATTAAACAGATCATTTGAATTTTGTATCTTTAAACTTTTAATATACCCATCATAACTATACACATCAGATAAAATAACTGTTGCTTCATCATTATACTTTACTGCATTTTGAGACAAAACATCAATATTATCTAATTTATCAAGTATATTTTTTATTTTCTTCACTTGTTTGTTTAATTGTACAATTTTTTGTTTTTTTATATTTTCTAATTCATGTGTTTCTTTTTTATTATAAACATCTAATAAAAAACTATCTATATCTTTTATATCTTTTTTTTCAAATTCAAAAGTTGGTTTATCTAATGCTACAAGTTCTAATCCTACTTTTACTACTCTTACTGAAGACCATTCATCTATATGACGTAATGCTTCTAATATAATGTTATTTTCATCAAGAATAATTACATTTGTATTTTTACCTGTAAATTCCATTTGAAGTACTGTAGTCTCAGTTTTATACGCACTTTTACTTTGTACAACTATATGTATAATTTTATCATCATTTAGTAGTTTTACACTTTTTATATTACTTGAGGTAAATCTTTTATTTAGTATTACATCAAATGGGGCATTAAAGTCTTTTTTGATGTTATCATTATTCTCTTTTTTATATATGTTTCCATTACCTTTGGAAAGATCAAAATAATAGATATTTTGCTGATTAAATTCTATTTTAAGAGTATTATTATCTATACGTTTAATATATTTTATATTTTTATAATTTAGTAAATGTTCTGTTAGCTTTTTTAGTATGTAATATTTCATTATTAATTATATCATATTTTTATAATATTTATAATTTTATCTATTTTTATTCTTATACATGTTATAATTTGAAGTAAATTTAAATATAAAGGATAGTAATGAATAAATTACTTAAATTAGCATTTTCTAGTGCTTTAATATTATCGATTGGTAGTACTCTTGCTAGTGCTGATGTAGCAAAAGGTCAAAAACTTTTTACTAAAAAGCTTAAAAGCTCTTGTGATATGACTGGTGCAAAAATGGCTGCTAAACATTCTCAAGATGAATGGGAAGCTATTAATGATAGTGGAAAATTAGCAGATGAAATCAAAATAATCTGTCCAAATGTTAAAAAAGTAAAAGAAAAATTTTTACCACATTATTTTGATTTCTTTTATGAGTATGCAAATGATTCAGGAAATGTTCCTTCTTGTTAATCATTAAATTAAATACAAAATAAAAAGGTTGGGTTATTCTCAACCTTTTTTATTTGATTATGTAATAATCAAATTTTATTACTAACACTTATATTAAAAAGGAAAAAAATGAAAAAAGGAATTATTGTACTTTCTGCAATTACAGCAATTTATACTACATCATTTGCTACAACAAGTTTAGAAGATAGGCTCAATGCAATGGAAAAAAAAATCTTATTATTGGAAAAAAAATTATCTGATGCAAATCAAAAATTAAATGATAAGCTTACGAAAGAAAATCAAACATTAAGTAAAAAACTCACAAAAGCAAATAAAAAGTTAAATAAAAAAATAAATAAAGTTAAAGCACATGATGCAAAAGACAATATTAAATGGAATGTTGACTTTAGAACAGCAATGGATTCGATACATTATAAACACGCCGATGGTACTAAATCATCAAATCCAGACTTATTAACAAATCGATTACACCTTGGTATGGCATTTGCACCAAGCGAAAATGTTTTATTTAAAGGGAAACTTTCATACAACAAAGCATATGGAGATTCAGCAAACCATAGCCAATCAAATACAAATCCAGGCTATGCCAATTTTGATTGGGTTACAAATGAAAACGCAACAGATAATACTGTAAAAGTTAAAGAGGCGTATTGGTTATATAAAAATGATACTCTTTTTGATAATGAAGTACCTTGGACTATTTCCCTTGGACGTCGTCCCTCAACTGATGGTCTAGGAATAAATCAAAGAGAAGGAATGAAAGATAATTCTCCATTATCACATACTATTAATGTAGAATTTGATGGATTAAGTTCAAAATTTAGTTTAGATAATCTAACAGGCGTTGATGGAATGTGGTGGAAACTATGTACAGGAAGAGGCTTAACCAACGCCAAACAAAGATTTCAAAGTGATGGATCATCTTACTCATCTGATGATACACAAACACATGATATTAATATGTATGGATTTATTTTTGTTCCATGGGATAATGGACAATATTCAATTCATACAAATTGGGCAAGAGCAGAAAACCTTATTGGTTTTTCTCAATCAGATATAAATACATACACAAGTGCTGTACAAACATATAATGCAACACCAAATGCAACAAACTATAATGATATGAACTATAAAACACCAGATTTTGAAAATTTTGGAGATATGGATTTATTTACAGCAATGTTTAAAGCTGATGGATTAGGAGATGGAATAAATGATTTTCTAGATGATACAACACTTTTTATATCTTGGGCGCAATCAAAAACAAGACCTAAAGGTTCTATGCTAGGTAGTAGTTCCTCTCAAACAGGTCATTCAACTTGGATTGGTTTAAATTTTCCATGTATTCTTACAGAAGATGGACGAATCGGAATTGAATGGAATAAAGGTAGTAAATACTGGAGATCAGTAACATATGGAGAAGATACTATGGCTGGAAGTAAAATTGCAGCTAGAGGAACAGCATGGGAAATCTACTATGATAAACCCATTACTAAATCATTAAAGTTTAATGCTAGATATACAAAAATTAAATATGATTATACAGGTAGTCAAGCATTTTTTGGAGATGATGGAACACCATATGATATAAATTCTGCAACGGCTATTGCAATGAGTGCCGTTAAAGAAGCATCTGACTTAAGAGTATCTGTAAGTTATAGGTTTTAAATAAAATAGAGTAAACAAACTTTACTTTATTTTAAACATAAAAAAAGGGATACAATAAATTGTATCCCTTTTTAACTATAGAAGTGTAAAATTACGCTTCTAAAGCTGCTTTCGCACTTGCAACAACTGTTGCAAAAGATGTAGCATCATTCATAGCCATATCAGCTAAAATTTTTCTATCTAATGTAATACCAGCTTTGTTTAAACCGTTGATGAATGTTGAATAACTCATACCGTTTAATCTACAAGCTGCATTGATTCTAACAATCCAAAGTCTTCTAAAATCTCTTTTCTTTTGTCTTCTATCTCTGTAAGCATACTGCATTGCATGCTCAACAGCCTCTTTAGCTTTTCTAAAGTGTTTTCTTCTACCACTGTAGAATCCTTTAGCAAGTTTAAGAATTTTTTTATGTCTTGCTCTTCTTGTCGTACCAGTTTTTACTCTAGGCATATTGTTTTCCTTATCTTTACCAGAATACATTATATGTATTTGGTGTCTGTACTTAATTGTACTGAACTTATCCGAATTAAATCGGAGGGACTATTTCTTTATTGGACTTAAAAAAAGATAGTAATATAAAGCTTACGCCTTATTTAACATTCTTTTTACTCTTGTTGCATCTGCAGCAGCTACAACTTGTGGACCTCTAAGATTTACTTTTCTTTTTTGGCTTTTTTTAGTAAGAATGTGACTTCTGAAAGCACTTCCTCTTTTGATTGAACCATTTTTTTTCACTTTAAATCTTTTTAAAGCTCCACTGTTAGTTTTCATCTTTGGCATTGTTAGGACTCCTTTGCGAGAATTTGAATTATTAAGTTTGAGGGTTAAACCTTCAAACGAAAATAAGTTGTGGATTATATCTAAATATTCTTTAATCTTTATAAATTTAATATATCTTTTACTATTCTTATTTTGATAACGCTTTTAATATATTTTGAGCTGCAATATTTTCATCCCAATCTTCTACATTTATAATGATATCTGCAACATTTTCGTACTCTGTAATTCTTTGATCATATATTTTTTTAGCTTCATCCAAATTACTCAATAAGGGACGTTTTTTTAATTTCTTTTTTGCATTTGGAGAACTATTGATACCTTCAAGTATTTTCTCAAATGTCGATTGAAGGTAAATAATTTTACCTATTTTTTTAATATTTTCTTGCTTATAAAAACCACCGCCTGTTGAAATTATAGAGTTTTTAATATTCTTTTCACACCACAATGCACATTTTTTTTCTAAAGACCTAAAGTATGGTTCTCCATCTTCTAGAAAAATCTTTTTAATCTTTTTGTTTTCCAAACTTTCTATTAAATCATCAGTATCTACTGCAAAATAATCACTTTTTTTTACTAACGCACGAGCAATAGTTCCTTTACCAACACCCATAAAACCAATGAGTATAATATTTTCATTATTCAAAATAATTCCTTCTATTTTATAAAAATTTATTGTAACTACAAATTACTTATAAGTGGTATAAAATGATGTTTTAGATAAAATAGCAAAAATAATACAAAAAAAGAGATTTACAAATGGCACAAACAATAACAGAAAAGATATTCAGTAATCATGTTGGACATGATGTATATGCAGGAGAAATTGTAAGAAGTCCTATCGATATGGTTATAGGAAATGATATTACAACACCAATTTCAATCAAAGCATTTAAAGAGAGTGGAGCAACTAAACTTGCTAATCCAGATGGTTTTAGTATCGTACTTGATCACTTTATTCCAGCAAAAGATATAGCAAGTGCAAACCAAGCAAAAATATCTAGAATTTTTGCAGAAGAGCATAATTTAAAAAACTTCTTTGATGAAAAAGATATGGGTATTGAACATGCATTACTTCCAGAAAAAGGTTTGGTAATACCGGGGGATGTAATCATTGGAGCAGATAGTCATACCTGTACACATGGAGCGCTTGGTGCATTTAGTACAGGTATGGGAAGTACAGATTTAGCTTTTGCTATGGTTACTGGTGGAAACTGGTTTAAAGTACCTGAGGCTATTAAAGTAGTATTTACAGGAAAACCAAGTGAATTTGTTACGGGAAAAGATTTAATTTTAGAAATCATTAGAATACTAGGTGTTGATGGAGCTTTATATAAAACTTTAGAGTTTACAGGTGATACAATCCAATACTTAACTATGGATGATAGATTTTCATTATGTAACATGGCTATTGAAGCTGGTGCAAAAAATGGTATCGTTGCAGTTGATGATGTTACAAGAGAATTTTTAGACCAAAGAGCTGAAGCAAATGATGGATTAAGAGATACTCCAAAAGAATTCTATAGTGATGAAGATGCTGTATACTCAAGAGTAGTTGAAATTGATGTTGCTGCTTTAGAGCCAGTTATTGCGTATCCTTTTTTACCAGATAATGGTCACTCTATGAGTGTAGCTGTTCAAGACAATATCAAAGTAGATCAAGTATTTATAGGTTCTTGTACAAATGGAAGACTAAGTGACTTAAAAATTGCATCAGAAATTTTAAAAGGCAAAAAAATTGCAAAACATACAAGAATGATTGTCACTCCTGCAACTCAAAAAATATTAAGAACGGCTAATAAGCTTGGATATATGGATATTTTAATTGACGCTGGTGCTGTAGTATCAAATCCTACATGTGGTGCTTGTTTAGGTGGATATATGGGTATCCTAGGTGATGAAGAGGTATGTATCTCTACTACTAACAGAAACTTTGTTGGAAGAATGGGAAGTAGAAGTTCTAAAATATATCTTTCAAATAGTGCCGTTGCAGCAGCATCTGCAATCAGCGGATATATTACAGATCCAGCTTCATTATAATACAATGATAAATATACCTTGCGTTATCTTAAGCGGAGGGGCTAGTAGAAGAATGGGAGAAGATAAATCACTTCTTCCATTTAAAAAGTTTGATACCTTAATTGAGTATCAACATTCCAAACTCTCAAAAATTTTTAATACTATTTTTATCTCTAGTAAAAACAATAAATTTAACTTTGATGCACAACTTTTAATAGATGAATCCCAATCGATTTACTCACCTATGATTGCATTAAAATCAATTTTAAAAAATATACAAGAAGAAAAAGTTTTTATTACTACAGTTGATGTTCCATTTATAGAGATAGATACATTTAAAAAACTTGTTTCTTATTGCCTAGAATATGATATTACAATTGCTAAAGATAGATATAATACACATAATCTCTGTGGAGTTTTCTCCAAATCGCTATTACCTCTTATAGAAAAATTATTAAATGATGATATACATAAAATGAATACTCTTATTAAGTCTTCAAGTAATTATAAAGAAATTCTATTTGAAAATGATCAACAATTTGCAAATATCAATACTAAAGATGAGTATAACAAATATATATTATAAATAAATATTATATTTTTACTATACTCTAGTAAAAATTAAGTTATCTATTATTTCTTTTGTGTTAATCTCTAGTAAAGTATACAAGAAGGAATATTAATGATTGAAAATAGGGATGTTCAAAAAGATTTAGAGCAATTAGACGTTATATTAAAAGAGCAAGGGATTTCAAGAAGAGATGCAATGAAAATGATGGGACTAAGTGGTGCTGCCTTTCTAACAGGAAGTACTCAATTAGAAGCATCAACTGACACACCAATAAGTAAAGCAAATGCAAAAATTTTAATTGTAGGTGGTGGTCTTGCTGGTATGTCAACAGCTGCGAGATTAACAAATAGTCTAGAAAATCCTAATATCACAATCATAGAGCCAGAAGCAAATTCTGTATCGTACCAACCAGGACAAACATTAGTTGCATCTGGTTTATGGAAAAAATCTGATATTCTTTATCAAAGAGATGATTTTGTTCCAGTAGGAACAAAACTTATTACAGAAAAAGCAGTAGAATTTGATCCAGAAAAAAACAGCGTAAAAACAGATAAAGGGACTACATTAGATTATGACTTTTTAGTGATTGCAGCTGGATTAAAATTAAACTATGCAGGAATAAAAGGACTAGAAGAAGTTGGTGAATTATATTCAGCTGGGAATAATATAGAAGCTATCAAACTTCTTACTCAAAAAGGTGTATCTTCAATCTACACAGCAGATGGAGCAGAACAAACATGGAAAAATATGGAATCTTTTATTGCACGAGCAACAAAAGGTGAAAAAGTAAAAGGAATTTTTACTCATCCAAATACACCTATTAAATGTGGAGGAGCTCCTAAAAAAATAATGTACCTTGCAAATGCAAAATTAAATGAAGCAGGTTCTTTTGCACGGGAGAATGCAGATTTACATTTTTATCCAAATGGTGGGACAATGTTTGGTATAGAAGATTACCATACTGCAATTGTAAAACAGTTTGAAAAAAGAAATATGAAATACTCTTATAATCATAATTTAACAGAAATCAAAAATGGGATAGCTGTATTTGACGATCATAGTAAATTTAAAGAAGTTTATGATGAAGACTTAGAGGAAAATGTAAAAGAAACAATTCATACTTCTGTTGAAAAAGAATTTGATTTTATTCATGTAACTCCTCCAATGAAAGCACCAGATGAAATTGGAAACTCAAAACTAGGGTCAAGAAAAGGTTGGATACCGGTTAATCAAGAGACTATGCAACATGTAAAATTTCCCAATGTTTTTGCTTTAGGTGATATTGCAGCTGTGCCTATGGGTAAAACAGGTGGAAGTGCTAGAAAGCAATATAAAGTAGTAGTAAATAATATTATCTCAATGATGGAAACAGGTAAGATTCCAGAAACCAATATCAAGTATGAAGGATACACAGTTTGTCCCTTAATTACAGATATAGGAACTGTAATGTTAGCAGAGTTTAATTGGGCTTCTAAAAAAACAGGAAGTGGTCGAAATGCAGCTATGACATCACTTCTTGATCCTACAAAAGAGAGATATATTTGGTGGCTGTTAAAAGTATACTTACTTAAACCAATGACTGTTTATGGTATGTTATCTGGAAAGGCATAGTAAATAATCATGAAAAGAGAATTAGGAATTTTTATAGGATTATTACTCTTTTTAACTATAGGGATGCATTTCTCACAGCTAATAGAGTATCCATTAGAACACTTGTCAAACCTACAAAATGGTGGAGCCTTTGGAATACCAGGTCTCATTCATCCTCTAGTATTTACACTTATTGTTTATGTTATAATAGGTGTACCTAGATTAATTGGTAAAATATTTTCAAGAAAAATATAAAGATAGATTTATATTAATAAGTTTTTAATTCGCTCTACTTCACTTTGAAGATTTTTTAAATCGCTCATATTGTCAATAACATAATCAGCAAGATCTTTTTTTTCTTCAATATCCATTTGATTGTTGATTCGTGATAATGCTTCCTCTTTTGTAGAACTATCTCTTTTCATTAAACGTTCAATTTGAGTTTCTTTTGATGTATAAACTACTATCGATTTCTCAATACTATAACTTTGTTTTTCAAAAAACAATGGAATATCTATCAAATATGGCTTTTGCTGAGACTCAAATATCTTTGCTTCTTCTACAATAGCCTTTTTAATCAGTGGATGTATAAATTGTTCTAATTTTAATTTTTCTTCTTCATTATTAAAAATCAAAAAACCAAGTTTTTTTCGAAGTACTATACCATTTTCAACATATTCATTTCCAAATAATTTTTCTATATCAGAACTATATGCATTTAATAATTTATGCGCGATTTTATCTGCATCAATTGTTAAGAATCCATGTAACATAAATAAAGAAGTAACTGTACTTTTACCAGTAGCTATTCCACCTGTTAATGCAATCGCATGTTTAAAACTATTATCAATTTTGTTTTCCAATTTTTCACACCTTCTGTTAGTATCAAAAGTATAGCATAACATTTATTTGAATAAATTCAATCATATTATTTTAAAATAATGAAAAGTTTAAAGTGTGTAAAAAGTAAATATTTGAAGAATACTATACTATCTCAAAGCTGAGATAGTATAAATTTAAGTGTTATCTTTTAGCTATACCAGTAAGTGCTTTAGTGATATTTGTAGGGAAAATAAATGCAGCATTTTGTAACTCAGTATTATAATAATTACAACCTTCTAATAAATCAGAAACTTGTAATACAATTTCAGCTTGTGGATGAAACTTTTTAGAAGCAAAAGTAAGAGTAGTATGTCCAAAACTATATGGCATACAAATCCAGAAATTTTTTCCAACATTTGATAGTTCTTTTTTTGCTGATTCAATATCTCTACTTGCAGACGTTGCTTTTGTTACAAAGATACCTTGTTTTGGCTCTATACATCTTTCAACATTTGCCATGTCTAATTCAGATGGAATACCTTTATTGTATAGAATAATATCAAATTTATCGTCAATATTTAATTCATCACTAAAAGTAATATCTTTACATTCGTGTTTTGCTAGTTCAGATTTGAAGTCTTCAGATACTTCACCCACTACTAAAACTTTATTAATATCTTTATGCGAACACATTGGTACATGTACCATCATCTCATCATATGCATAGTTTTTATTATCACTACTTGCCATTTATAAGCCTTTTAAATTAATTTTAGATATAATACCAAAAAATAGTTAAATGCAAATAACTTGTAAAAACTAAAGAGGAAAATTATGAATACAATTGAAAAAATAAGAAGTTTTTGTAGCCCATTTAGAATAATAATAGGACTAATGGCTATTATTATTGGTTATTTACTAAGTGATGGAACATTTTCTTGGTCATGGTGGTACTTAGGTGTTATTCCTATTATTGCTGGATTGACTAACTTTTGTCCTCTTTGCATGATAACAAAAAAATGTGATATAGGAAGTAAAAAATGAGTACAATTTCATACAAAGATGCTGGAGTAGATATAGATGCGGGTAACAGTTTCGTAGAAAATATTAAGCCATATGTTAAGTCAACAAAAATACCAGGTGTTTTAGGTGGAATCGGTTCTTTTGCTGGTGCATTTGAGCTTCCTACAGGATACAAAGAACCAGTTATTTTAGCTGGAACTGATGGTGTTGGTACAAAGCTAAAATTAGCTATCGATTCTGGAAAATTTGATACTGTTGGGATAGATTTAGTTGCTATGTGTTCAAATGATTTAATTTGTAACTTTGGTGAGCCTTTATTTTTCTTAGATTACTATGCTACTGCTAAACTTGAAGTAGAAGAAGCAAGTGCTGTAGTAAAAGGTATCGCTGAAGGTTGTATCAGAAGTGAGTGTGCTTTAATCGGTGGTGAAACGGCTGAGATGCCTGGTATGTACAAAGAAGGTGATTTTGATTTAGCTGGTTTTTGTGTAGGAATTGCAGAAAAATCTGAAATGGATAGAGTTTCAAAAGTAGAAGCTGGTGATGTTTTAATTGCACTTCCAAGTTCAGGTATTCACTCAAATGGTTTTTCACTAGTAAGAAAACTATTACTTGATAAATTAGGTATGAAATTTGAAGATGACTTTAATGGTCGAACTTTAATAGATACTCTTTTAGAGCCAACTAGAATCTATGTAAAAGATTTTAAAGCGTGTAAAGAAAATATCAATGCCTTGGCACATATCACTGGTGGTGGTATTGTTGAAAACTTACCAAGAGTTCTTCCTGATAACTTACGAGCAGTAGTACAAAGAGATAAAGTACAAGTTTTACCTATCTTTGAGCTTATGGGTCAACATGTAGAAGAGTCAGAGATGTTCAGAGCATTTAACATGGGTGTAGGTATGATTTTAGTAGCTAACCCTTCACAAGTAGATGCAATTTTATCTAAAACTGATGGTTATGTTATCGGTGATATTGTTGCAGGTGAAAAAGGTTGTGATATAGTATAATCTATCTCATGACATGTCTAAAAAAAGGGAAAGTCATTTTGATTTTCCCTTTTTTTATTAAAAAATAAAAGGAATAACTATGAAAAAAAAATCTATTCTATCATCTATATTACTTATTACAACAGTAAGTTTTTCATTTGATTTTGGAAGTCTAACTAAAAGTGTTGTAGATACAGTAAAAGAGTCTGTAAATACTGATAAAACTACTCAAACAGAGACAAGCTCACTTAGTAATGACATAATCTCTAGCGGATTAAAAGAAGCACTATCTACTGGTGTAAATTTTGCAGTAAAAGAGCTAGGTACAAAAGATGGTTACTTAAATAATGCATCAGTAAAAATACCATTACCTGATAATCTTGCAAAAATAGAAACGGTAATCAGAAAAGCCGGAGGTGATAAAGTTGTGGATGATTTAGTAACATCTATAAATAATGCAGCTACTAGTGCTGTACCAGAAACTACAAGTATACTTTTAAATGCAGTTAGCAATATGAACTTAGAAGATGCTAAAAAGATACTTGCAGGTAATAGTACAGCAGCAACAGATTTTTTCCAAAGTAATACAACTACAGATTTAAAGAAACTTATTAGCCCTATTATCAAAAAATCTATGGATGAGAATCAAGTTGCAAAGTACTATACATCTGCTAATAGTTTTTATAAATCAAATTTAGAATCATATACAAAAGACTCTTCTATCTCAAAGTATGCTACTCAATTTGGTGTAGATTCATATATCCCAACAAGTTCAGATAAAGATTTAGATGAGTTTATAACTGAAAAAGCAATAAGAGGACTGTTTAAAATGATTGCCCAAAAAGAATCTGCAATTAGAAAAGACCCCGTTGAACAAACTACTTCACTTTTAAAGAAAGTATTTTCTAAATAAACAGATCGAATTGATCTTATATATTAAAAGAGAAAACTTATAATTTTCTCTTTTCGAGTTATGACTGGTTTTGTGTAAAATCGTAGTGTTCAGCGTGATGATCTAAGTGTTCAGTTAAAGCTTTCTTATATTCTTCTAGAAAATATTCTATTGCTTTTTCTTTTTCCTCTATCATATCTTCTCTTGTATCAAAAGAAGATGCAGCAATCCAAGCGTTAAATCTTGCAGCTCCATACATAAAAGAAGCACTAATATCTCCTGCTGTTAATCCCTCTACCATTTGTTCGTTTGCTAAAGCAATATGAGCATCTGCTCTTTTTAAAAAACCGTTATTTTTTTCAGCCATTTATTTTTCCTTCTATTATATTTTTTATTCTTTATATTTTTAGGTATTATCCTAATATATCTAAATCTTCTGTATATTTATCATCACAAAATGGCTCAAAGCTTGATTTGTAAACTGCATAATGTTCTGTAGCTTTGTGTCCATCTAATGCTTTTTCATTTTCCCAAGATTCTACAGCGTAAAATTTTCTTTTATTATCTTTACACTGAAAAATATCATAAAAGATAATCCCTGGTTCTTTTTTAGAAGGCTCAACCATAGCTGTTAAAAGCTCTTTCATTTTCTCTTCACAACCTTCTTTTGCTATAAATGTTACTCTTTTTGTTATTGTCATTTTTTGCCCTTATTATTTAATATTGTATTTTATCGAATTTGTTTTAAATTATAGACCCGGTGCTTTCCACATCGAATCAGTTATATTTTCATCTACTAGTTGTAGTTGTATATCATAGGCTTTTTGCCAATTTTCTTTTATCTGTTTATATTCTTCATGATTATCCATATTTGGAGTATATATTTTATCCCAAGTTACAAGCTCTTTTGCAGCAGATTTTAAATCTTTATAAATCCCTGCTCCAACACCAGCTGACATAGCAGTACCTAATGCTGTAGCTTCAGTTACAGTTGGTATCTTAATTTTACATCCAGTTACATCGGCTAAAATTTGACACCATAATGCACCTTTACTTGAACCTCCTGCAAATACAATTGTTTTTGTTTTTATACCAGAAAAAGCCTCTATTTTTTTGAGGTTTATATCACTTACTATACAGGCATTTTCTTGTAGACTTCTAAACATACTAGCTCTGTTGCAAACAGTAGGGTCGATACTAAGATTTAAAAAACTAGGCGCTGCATGATACCATTTCCCATATTTCATACTATCACTAAATATAGGAATGATTCCATTTGAACCAACAGGTACTTTTTTAGCTTTTTCTTCTAAAACTTGATAAACATTTATGTTCCGTTTTTCTGCTTCTATTTTTTCTATATCACAAAAAGCATCACGAAACCATCGCATCACTAGACCAGAAAAAAATGTAATCCCTTCTGCTTGTGACTGGAATGGAATAACATGAGGATTTACTCTTATGCCCATATCTTTTGGCGGAATTGTATCTGATGGCATATTTACAACTTGTTGCCAAAATGATCCACCTAAAATAGCAACATCACCTAACTCAACGACACCAAGCCCTGCACTACCTAACTGAACATCACCACCACCCATAGTTACTAAGGTATTATTATCTAAACCACATGTAGTATTGGTAACTGTCCCAATAACCTCACCTACTTCATAAACTTTAGGAAAAATATCATCTTTGATACCAACTTTAGAAGCCATAGAAGATACCCAATCTCTTTTTTCAAGAGAAAATACACCTGCAGTTCCAGCGTTACTTGGGTCACTTGCAATTACACCACTTAACTTATAAAGTATCCAATCACTTATCATAGATATTTTTGCTACTTTTTCATAAAGATTAGGCTTGTTATTTTTAAGCCACATGATTCTAGGAAGTGCACCAAGCGCAAAAGTTTGTCCAGATTGTGAGTAAAACTCTTCTTCGATACCATCAAAGTTTTCTTTGAGATATTTTACTTCTTTGTCTGCTCGTGCATCTACATTTGCAACGGCAAATAGTTCTTTTCCATCTTTATCATATAAAACAATACCTTCTCTCATACTCGTACTACTCACAGCTAAGATATCTTTAGAATCAATATTACCACTACTTAAGGCTTCGGTAATACAATCTTGAGTTAGTGTCCAGTTTGTATCACAGTCAAAACTCATAGAAGATGGAACACCATCCTCTTCTAGATGTATCCACTCTCTTTGACCTATACTGATTTGATTACCCTGAGTATCAAATATAACAGCTCTTACACTTCCTGTACCTGCATCTAATGCCATTAAATATTTCAAGTAAATATCCTTTTCTATTTGTTTAAGAGTATATCTAAAATAACTGTTTTCAAAATTTATATACAATTAAATTCATTTACTTTAAAATAAAATAGTGTTACTTTTCTATACATATATTTTGTTATATATTTTTATTATGTGTAAAATATTCACACGTAAAAATTTGCTATTTAGATGCTATTTATCAATGTTAAATTTATTAAAAGGAATTATTATGGAAAAATTTTTATACTTAACAGACCAAAATGAAAATAAAGAACACAGTTTTATTGGACCACTATTTGAAAAATATTTAGGCAAACACTATGAAGTAGATATTATGTACTTTTCAAAAACTAATGAAAATTTTGAAATCAAAGATGGTAATAGATTTATTATGCCACTTAAACATAAAAATAACATAATTGATGAATTAGATAGAAACAGAATATATATAGGGCATTATAAGTATGTATTTGTACGAAATCACACTGCAATACTAAAAGAAGTTTTAAGTGTAAAGAAAGACTATAATTTTATATTAGGGTATAGATTATCTTTTCCAAAAAGAATTGCTAAACTACAAAAAGATGAAGCTAACAATAAAAAAAGTTTCTTTGATGTGATTAGTAATAAAGTAAAAACATTTTCAGAAGCGAACTTAATCAATCAATGTGATATATTTTTACCTACATCAAGACAAATGAGAGATGATTACTTAAAAACAGTAAAAACTAGAACTTTTATAATCCCTTCAGCTATTGATCCTGAAGATTTAAAACCAAACTTACAACATGATGGAGATGAAAAAAGATTTTTCTATGCTGGTACATTAGACAAGTTAAGAGAGTTTGAAACTGTTTTAGAAGCATTTAGTTTAGTTGATACGACAAAATTTAAACTAATAATCTCTACAAAAGATCCTGAATATGCCAATAAAATGTTGGATAAATATCCAGACCTTCAAGGTTCTATAGAAATATACAATGCAAATTCTAAAGCTGAACTTTTAGATTTAATCTCAAAAGCAGATGTAGGACTAGCACCTTTACCAGATATTGTTTTATTTAATAGTTCTACACCTATGAAAGTGCTAGATTATTATACATCAACTGTACCATGTCTAATGACAAAAAATGACAACAACGAATCAATTTTTGAAGATGATACTTCTGCTTGGTTATGTAAATTTAATGTAGAGTCTATAAAAGAAAAAGTTGAAAAAATTATTGGCTTAACTAAAGATGAAGTTTCACAAGTAGGACTAAATGGACAAAACAGGTTACTAGATATAAGAAATAATGAAAGAATTGCTAATGATTTAGCACATCAACTAGATATTATGTAATAAGATATTGAAGAAGTCATGAGAATAAATCTCTACTTCTTTAATTTAGCTTGTTCTAACTCCCAATACTCCATATCAAAACAATCAGATAAACTGATACTTTTATATCCACCTAACATATCAGCTCGTAATACAGCTAACATTGTGTGATTATTGATATCTTCAATAATAGATGCTTCTTTTTCATTTTTACCAAAACTTACAGTACCATAATTTTTTATAACAACCCAGTTTGGTGTTGGATTAATCATAATTTCATTTGATGTAAATTGATTATAATATTCTAAATATTCCTCTTCGAAAGTATCTATAGATTTTTGAATATTTTCATCTTCAAGTATCATTGGATCCCTTTTAGTTCGTATAATATGCTCAGGAGTTAACACCCCTCTTTTCGCAAAATCATTCAAATTTCTTTGTGAAGCATAGTGTAAGGCAAGTGGAGATTGATTTATTTTTAAAAAAACTTCATAACCTTTTTCTTGAGATACAATCTCTTTTAAATTTTCAATATTCAATTCAGCTCTAGGCATATATTTTTCAATAATAAAGTTTGCTTTTTTATCTAAAAATTCTTCAGCTTGAGTAACACCTTTTATCATTTTTTCATATGAAATTTTAGGGTCATTATCAAAAGTAAATATACCATGATTATGAAGAATTATACCTTCACATTTATCCCAATCTATATGTTTTAATTCTCTATAAATAGTTTGAGCTAAAATAAATCCAGGCATAACATAAGGGATAACCAAATAGTTTGGATACACCTCTTTAATATTTTCTATACCATTTTCACTATTAGAAATTGTTACTACCGAATCACTGTGAGTATGGTCCACATATTTAAAAGGGATGATAGCATGTAAAATAGCTTCTACAGATGGATTTGGTGCAGACTTATCAATCATAGCAGCTTTTTGTTGCGATACCATCTCTGTATCACTTAGTTTGTCTAATGCAGCCATCTCTTTTAATACATCAAGTTTAACAGGAGCAAACCCTTCTGCTTCAATAGTAGCTAAATCCCAACCACTCCCTTTAACGTATAAAATCTCTTCTCCATCTACAACACTTTTTACAGAAGTATTACCCCCACCATGTAAAACTAAAGATGAATCACCACCTAATAATCGTGATGTATAAACTCTAAATTCTAAGTCAGATGTAAACGAGGCTGCAACATTGTCATCATATAAACTTGTCATACTAATCTCCTAAAATCCGAAATGGAAAAACTCTTTTGGTTCTTTCGATTGAAATTCATATCCTAATATTCTTGTAACTTTACTATGTAACATTACTCTTGAAACTTGATTTGATGCTTTACCGTACTGTAAATCACCAATGATTGGCATACCTGCATATTGCAAATGTACTCTAATTTGGTGTGTTCTTCCGTTTTCAATAATAATTTTAATTTTACTTTTTTTACCCTCTATCATATTTGGATAAACAGTTGTTTTTGCAGGTTTTCCATGCTCTTCATCAATTCTACTTCGAGCTGTTTTTCCTTTAATAGTTGAAATAGGCATATCAATAACCTCTTCTTCAACAATTTTACCATCAACGATTGCTACATATTCTTTGTAAACTTTATGGTTTTTAAATTCATTAATTGCTTTTTTTCTAAAATCTTCATTTTTAGCAAGTAACATCACACCACTTGTTTCTTTATCTAAACGATTTAACAATACTGCTTGTGGAAATTTTTTTTCAACTTCTTGTGAATTTAAATGAGCAGGTTTATCAACTACTAAAATATCATCATCTTCAAAAATAACTCTAGCATTTGCAATATCTTTTACTTTAAATACTGTATCTTCTTTCATCTCACCCCTGGCTACTTGAAGTTTTTTTCCCATAACAGTTACAACACCTTTATCAATAAGCTCTTTTGCTTTTCCGTTTGAGATACCCTCTTGAAATGCTAATAATTTATATGCTTTTTCCATAATTATATATCCTTTATATATTTTAATATAGGCTCAACAGTCCCTGCTTGCCCTAAACTTGATTTTTGTAAATTTTCTATATCATCTAAATATGTTTTCAACTCATCATTTTTAATTAAATAATAATCATTTACACACTCAAAAAGCGATTTTTGGTTAAAAATTACCTCACCACTTATAATAGTGTTATTAAAAAAAGCTGGTTCAATAGGATTGTGTCCACCTGCTGTTTTTATAAATCCTCCACCTAAAATAACTACATCACTAATAGCATAGATATTTATAAGTTCTCCCATAACGTCAATTATCACGATATCGCTATCAAAATTATTCTTTTGAGAATATCTATGATAACTCACTTTACTATTTTTATATTGATTATCAACTAAAGCAAAAACTTCATCAAATCGTTCTGGATGCCTTGGTACTAAAAAAAGTTTTCCCTGTTTTTTATCCCAAGCATCTAAAATAATCTCTTCTTCATTTTTATGAGTACTACCTGCTGTGATTATTATACCATCAGGTTTTATAAATTCTTTTGTCGTCTTAGGTAAACTTGCTAATTTAATATTTCCAATCACTTCAATATTTTTTGCACCTAAGCTCTCTAAACGAATTTTATCTGTTTGGCTTTGTGCAAATATTTTTCCAACATACTTAAATAATTGTTTATAAAAAAAGCTATATCTTTTATATGTTTGATACGATTTATCATTAATTCTTGCATTTATTAAAACTGTTTTTGTACCTTTGTTAAATGCTGTTAAAAAAAGCATGTACCAAAGTTCTGCTTCCATTACTAATAATACTTTTTGTTTTGTAACCCAGAATGGCAAAAATATTTCAAAAGGTAAATACCTAATATTTTTAGTCATTTTTAAACCCTGTGCAAAACCAGTATTAGTAATAACAGATAAATTAATATCTTCATTATTTAGTTCATCAAATATCGGCTTTAATGCTGTTGTTTCACCCTGAGAGCAACTATGAAACCATATTTTATTTTCTTCAAATGGAGGGTTATTCGATAAAAAAAACTTTGATGGAATTGCTACTGAGTATTTTTTACTTCTAGATTTAAAAAGTAAATAAGGTATTGTAAGAAGATACAAACCTAATGCCAAAAGATAATAAATAAATTTAAACATTATTTATTATCTAATGAACTATTGTTATGCTGATGGCTCATTCTCTTTATAGATAATTCTACCACAATGAGGACATGTCATAATTTCGTTAGAAGCTGAAAATTCACTATAAAACCTATCATTTAATTTCATGTGACAACCATAACAAGCTTGTTTTTTAACAGGAACTACAGCACTTTCATGTGCCCATCTTTTGATTTTTTCATAAAAAGATAAAACTTTAGAATCAACTGTAGAAACTAAAACAGATTTTTCTTCATAAACAGAATTTTTAGACTTCTCTAATTCTGCAATATTTTTGTCAATTGCCTCTTTTAGTTCTTTAACAGATTCTTCTTCTTCTGCTAATTCAGCTTTAATAGTATCAAGTTCTTCTGTTTTAACAGCAGCTAATGAATCTAATCTAGTGATCTCTTCATTTGCAAAATTAACTTGCTCTTTAGCAATCTCTTCTTCAAGTTGTAATGCTTTTACTTCTTTTTCATTTTTTGCTAATTTATGCTTTCCAGCTATCTCTTCTAATTTATCCGATAACTCTTTTAAATGAATATCATTTTTGATTCTTTTGTTTTTTGCATCATCAATGATTACGTATAATTTTTCAACGTTTTCTGTTAATTTAGTTACAACTTGTGTAAATGATTTAAGTTTTTCTTCTTCGTTCTTGATTTTTGGATCAAAATTTACAATGTCCTTATCGAATGTCGATAATTTTACTAATTGTTCTAGGTGTTTATTCAATCTGTTTTCCTTACATATAATTAAATGGATTGTGTGATTTTAGCATTATAGCTTTTTTACCATTAGTTTTCAAATATTTTTTTAGAAGCATATCAAGAAGTGACATAAAATGTATCTCACTTTCATAATGTCCTATGTCTATTAGACAAATATTACGAGCTTTTGCTTCCATAGCTTCGTGATATTTAATATCTCCAGTTAGGAAACAATCTGTAGTAATACTTGATAACAAAGACATACCAGAACCTGTTGTTAAAGAAACACTCTTAATATTTTTTTTCGCATTAACAACTTTTAGTATTTTTAAATTTAATTTATCTTTTAGAAGTTTTGTAAAACTCTCAAAGGATAAATCTATATCCGCTTTTAAAATAAAATCTTCATCTTTTTTAAAATCTAATCCTAAAATGTCTCGACCTACATAATTATTTAAATGTGTTTTATCGATATTCGTATGGATAGAGATTAAAGATATGTCTTTTTTAATAAGTTTTTTTAATATTTTTGTACTATAACTATCATTGTTGATTGTTTTTAAAGCAGAAAAGATAAGTGGATGATGAGTAATAATTAAGCTATTTTTTTTAACTTTTTTTATCATATCTAAATCTAAATCCAATGAGATATAAATATTAGAAAACTCATCATTCATATTTCCAACTATGAGACCACTATTATCCCATTTTTCTTGAAGAGAAAAAGGGGATAATGAATCTAAATAATTATAAATATCTTTTATTATCATACACTTACTACTTAGTAACCTAATCTTTTTAATCTTTCTGGCTCTTGTTCTTTATACATTTTAGCACATCCTAAAGACAATTCACGTACTTTTAAAATATAGTTTTGTCTACTAGTAACACTAATAGCTTTTCTTGCGTCCAAAGTATTAAAAGCATGAGAAGCTAACATACACTGATCGTATGCAGGAAGTGGAAGTTGGGCTTCTAAACATTTTTGACACTCTTCATAGAATTCATCAAAATGTCTAAATAACATATCCGTATTGGCTACTTCAAAGTTATATTTACTAAATTCAATTTCACTTTCCATGTGGATGTCTTTATATGTTGTAATACCATGTTCATTTTCATTCCAAACGATATCAAAAATATTATCAACACCTTGAAGATACATTGCAAGTCTTTCTGTTCCATATGTAATCTCAACAGCAACAGGATCACAAGCGATTCCTCCTACTTGTTGAAAATATGTAAACTGAGTTACTTCCATACCATCAAGCCATACTTCCCAACCAAGACCCCAAGCACCAAGTGTTGGAGATTCCCAATTGTCTTCTACAAATCTAATATCGTGTTTTGATAAATCTAAACCTAAATATTCTAAAGACTTAAGGTATAAATCTTGAATATTATCAGGACTAGGTTTTATCAATGCTTGAAATTGATAATAAGATCCAAGCCTATTTGGATTTTCACCATATCTTCCATCTGTTGGTCTTCTACTTGGTGCAACATACGCAACCGACCAAGGTTTACTATCTAAACTTCTTAAAAGTGTTGCGGGATGAAATGTACCAGCACCCGCAGGGATATCATATGGTTGTAAAATATTACACCCTTGTTCTGCCCAGTATTGTTGTAGTTTTAATAAAATTTGAGAAAATGTAAAGTTGTTATCCTTCATAGTTATATTAAAACTTCAATCTCTCGAGAATCATTCTCAACATTTTTTTCTTTAACTATTCTATCCTCTAATATTTTTGCAGCTAATTCACTATCTGTAATTGATAAAATTTGCATTGCTAAATATGCTGCATTAATAGCTCCTGCTTTACCTAAGGCAACAGTAGCAACTGGCATACCAGAAGGCATTTGTACAGTAGAAAGCATAGCATCCATACCATCCATTGCTCCACCTTTCATAGGCACACCAATAACAGGTTTTGTTGTTCCAGCAGCTAAAGCACCAGCAAGATGCGCAGCCATACCAGCAGCAGCAATAAATACTTTTGCTCCTTTAGCTTCAGCTTCTTTGATATAATTTTTTGTTCTCTCAGGAGATCTATGTGCTGAAGATATAATTAACTCATATTTTACGTTAAACATCTCTAGTGTATTTGCACAGTTTTTCATAACCTCATAATCAGACTTACTACCCATAATAATTGAAACAAAATTCATATTTATCCTTAATTGTATATTTTTAAGATTATAACAAATCCTTACTTATAAATATGAAAATAAATTTAAATAGTTCAAAATGATACACTAAAACTCAACTACCTTAAATAAATCTTAATTTAGATTACAAGTATAAGTAATTTAAGTAAAAAAAGATTATACTAGTTCGATTAAAAATTAACGACTAAAAGGAAAAAATAATGTCTAACAAAACAAATAGACGAGACTTTCTTGGAATGTCATTTGCAGCTGTAGCAGCAGTTGGAGGGGCAGCATCGCTTGTTGGTATGAAACAAGCATGGGATCCACTTCCATCAGTTCTTGCAGCGGGGTTTACTACAATAGACCTTGCAAATAGCGAATTAGTTCCAGGCACACCAAAAATATTTACTTGGAGAGGAAAACCTATTTTTGTTCTTGAAAAAACAACAGAGATGGAAAAATTTGACGGTGATTTAGTTATTGCTGACAAAAGATATACTGTAACTATTGGTCTTTGTACACATCTTGGATGTATTCCAGCATGGAAAAAAACTGGTTGGAAATGTGCATGTCATGGGGGTGAGTTCAATCCTAATGGTCAACAAACATTTGGACCACCACCTAAACCACTTAATGTACCACCATTTAGTCTTAACGGTACTGTTCTTACTCTTGGTGAAGAGGGAACTGAATCTAAAGCTATGATGACAGCTAGAGCATAAGGATAAAAAATGGCAGAAATTAAAGAATCATTTTTCAGTGCTGAAGGTCTTGAAAAAAGATTAAACGGTAAAAAATTCTGGAAAACTATGATGACAGAATATTGGATTCCAAAAGATATCAACTTCTTATGGGCTATGGGTGTAGTACTAGCTACAACTTTCGCAATTTTAATTATTAGTGGAATTTTTCTATTAATGTATTACAAACCAGATACTGCACTAGCATTTGATAGTGTAAACTATACAATTATGCAAGATGTTGCTTATGGTTGGTTATTTAGACATATGCACGGTGTTGCAGCATCTGTAATATTCTTAATCATATATATTCATATGTTTACTGGTATTTACTACGGTTCTTATAAAAAAGGTAGAGAGATGATCTGGCTTTCTGGTATGTTATTATTCGTAACATTCAGTGCTGAAGGTTTCTCAGGTTATATGTTACCATGGGGACAAATGTCTTACTGGGCAGCAGCCGTTATTACTAACTTATTTGCTGGTGGATCTTTAGAAGCTTGGGGACTTGTTGAATGGATTAGAGGTGGATTTGCTGTTAATGATGCAACGCTTACTAGATTCTTCATGTTACACGTTTTCCTATTACCATTAGTAATTATAAAACTTATTGTAGTTCACTTTTATACATTAAGAATTCCTCATGTAAATAATCAAACTTCTGAAGATATTGATTATGATGCAGAAGCTGAGAAATACTTAGCTGGAAATAAAAAAGAAGCTAAAGTTATCCCATTTTGGCCTGTATTCTTATCTAAAGATTTTGCAGTACTTGGTATATTCTTAATATTCTATTTCTACTTAGTTTTCTTCAACTATAACTTTGCAATGGATCCAGTTAACTTTGACCCTGCAAACCCTATGAAAACCCCAGCACATATTTATCCTGAGTGGTATTTCTTATGGTCTTATGAAACATTAAGAGGACCTTTCTTTGATATGTTTGGATTAAAAGCTGGAGATATTGGATTAATGATTTTTGGATTTGCACAAGCAGCATTCTTAATTATTCCTTTTATTGATAGAGATCCAGATATTTTACCTGCACATAAAAGACCTAGATTCTTTATTTGGTTCTGGATTATGATTGTAGATTTACTTGTACTTACTGTTTATGGTAAATTACCACCAACTGGTGCTAATGCTTGGGTAGGTTTCTATGCAACAGCAGTATTCTTACTACTATTTGCATCTATGCCATTTGTTACTAAAGCAGATGCAAAAGCAAGAGGAGCATTATAATGAGAGAGATTAAAATATTAGCAGTTGTAGTATTCTTTACTGGATTATTATACTGGGGTGTTGAGCCATTTGCTCACACTAAATTACATCCGCATGTACCTGCACCTGAATATACATTTAAAGATGTAGATGGATTAAATGGTTTAACAGGTGATGCAACTAAAGGTGCAGAAACTGTTGCAGCTAATTGTACAGCGTGTCATAGTATTACAGCAGTAGGTTTTCCTGCAATTATGGATGATGCTTCTAATGCTGCAGCCTATGGTGTTGTACCACCTGATTTAAGTTCTGCTGGTAAACTTTATAATGCTGATTATTTAGCTGCATTTATTAAAGACCCTGCAAAAGCTTCAAAAACATCTCATAAGTATGAAGATGGGCATGCGTCACATCCTATGCCAGCTTATAACTGGATGCAACCACAAGAGATTGCAGATATTGTTGCATACTTACAATCAATTGCTCCAAAAGAGATGACAAATAAAGAAGTATATTCTGACGCTTGTCAAAGATGTCATAGTATCAAATATGGTGATTTCTATGGTGGATCTATGGCAGCTAAAACTCCTGATGAGAATATTAAATCTTACATGGGTGTAGTACCACCAGATTTATCTCAAATGATTAGAAGTAGAGGTGAACATTATTTACATGAGTTCATAAATGATCCTCAAAAACATTTAGCAGGAACAGCTATGCCAAGAGTTGGGCTAACACAAGAATCAGAAGAACAAGTAATTGGTTACTTGACTGAAGCTGGTGATAGTAAAAAAGCTGAACGAGAAGCATTAGGTGGACCATTTTTAGGATATTTAGTAATCTTTGCAATCTTTGCTTGGTTATGGAAAATCAAAATTTGGAGAGAAGTTCATTAGATAATAATTTATTATTTAATTGATCTTAAATCAAACTATAAAAAAAGGGAGAAACAATTGTTTTTCCCTTTTTTATTATTGAAAAGGAAAAAAATGTACAAAACAATTTTTTTTATCTTATTATTTGGAAATATAATGTTAGCTGACTTTAAAACAATGAGTACTAAAGATGTACAAACTGAAATTTCAAAGGGAACTATTCTTATCGACATAAGAAGAGAAGATGAATGGAAAAAATATGGAATAATAGAAAATAGCCATCGTTTAACTTTTTTTGATGGATATGGGAAATATGATATAAATAAATGGATGGAAGAATTTATTAAAATAGTAAAAACTAAAGATCAAAAATTTATTTTAGTGTGTGCTCATGCGAATAGAACAAAAACAGTTGGTGAGTTTTTAAGTACTCAATTACGGTATCAAAATGTTTATGAGCTTGATGGTGGAATAAACTATGGATGGATAGATAAGGGACTTAAAACAATAAAGTAAGACAATTATTGTTTTACTTTATCTATTTGAAATTATACGGATATTTTTGATGCAATCGTAATTACACCTGTTTCACTTCGTAAAATTAAATTTGAATCTATTCCTACAATTTTCTCTTTATTAAATGAACTTATTTCAGATGAAGAAAAGCCACCTTCACAGCCAATTAAAATCGTTTTAATATCATCTTTTTTATCATCAATCAAATTTGTAGAAAAATTAAACATATAAGTATCTGGATTGTTTTCTATAAATTTATCTAAACACTCACATTCTTCAAGTTTGATAATATTACTACGACCTGACTGCTGACTAGAATTAATAAGTAATTTTTCTAATTTTTCAAAATTTATTGTATATTTCTTTTGCGAAAATTCACAATTTATAAAAGTGATTTTTGTTACACCTAATTCATTTAAACTAGCTATTACTTTTTCAATAGATTTAGGGTCTATTTTACACCATCCTATATGTAACTCTTTTTTAGGTTCTATTATTTTTTCTTCATAACCTTGTAAAGATAAAATAGTTTTTCGTCTGTCTATACTTTGTACTTTATAGGTATAAATATTATTGTCATCTAAATTTCTAAAATATAAATTTTCATTTATATCATGGCGTCTCACTTTAAACAAATACTTATGTAATTCTGCTTCTATTTCAATAACATCAAAGCCTGAGTCTTTATGATAGGTGTATTGCATGGCTCTATATTAAAATATTTTTGAAACAACATATGTAAACATTATTGCTCCTATTTCCATCATGTAAATTTTCTTAGCAAACTTAACAAACTCTGCTTGTTTTTCTACTTCTGCTAGTTTAATTACCCTCATTTTTTTATATCTTTTAATCTCTAATACCATAACAAAAATAGTGGTTGATAACATAAGAAGGATAGTAATACTCAAATCATGAGAATAAGCAGCAATAATACCTCCAGTATAAGCAACAACTGCATTCATTGAATGAAAAATAGGTGTCATAATTTTTAACTTTTTTACTAATGTAATATAATCATTTGCTTTTAATACTGCAAAAAGATTGTTTATCATTATTAAAACTAATATCACAATAGCATAAACATGCCATGTAATCGACGTAGTTACAAAATCCATATATAATATTCCTCTTTAATATTTTTTGGTATTATATCATATAAAAATTAAGGGGTAGTACTATGAGTATTTGTATTAAAGAAGCATTACGAATTATCAGTAAAAACATCGCAAAAGTTTCTTGTGAAATAGTTCCTATTGAAAATATTCAAGATAGAATATTAGCTGAAGATATCTATGCCAAATTATCACTCCCTACATTCAATAATTCTGCCATGGATGGTTATGCAGTAAAATTAAGCGATGTAAATAAAGAAATTAAAATTATTGATACAATATTTGCTGGAAGTGAAAAGACAACAAATTTTGAAGAAGGTCAGTGCGTTAAAATAATGACTGGCGCACGAATACCTACATCAACTGAAGCTATAGTACCAAAAGAATTAACAAAAGATATAGATGAAAATACAATTCTTTTACCAAGTGATATTAAAAATAATCAACATGTTCGATTTACTGGCGAAGATATAGAAAAAGGTGTAAAACTTTTAAACCAAGGTGATGATTTAAATTTTTCATCTGTTACTATCTTAGCTTCACAAGGTATCACTCATGTTAAAGTATATCGTAAACCTAAAATTTCTGTCTTTACTAGTGGAGAAGAACTAAAACTTCATTATGAAAAAATAGAAGATTACCAGCTCTACAATTCAAATACTCCAACACTATTAGCAAGAACGCAAGAATTAGGTGCTGACGTTACATTTGTAGGGATGGCAAAAGATAGTGTTGCATCACTACAAGAGATGATCTCTAACTCTTTATATGCTGATTTTATCATCACAAGTGGAGGTATAAGTGTCGGAGATGCTGACTTTACAAAAGAAGCATTTGATTCTTTTGATATGGAAACACTTTTTGATGGTATCACTATCAAACCAGGAAAACCAACAGTTTTTGGAAAAATAAATAATACTTACATTTTAAATCTTCCGGGTAATCCTTTAGCAGCTGCACTTATATTTGAAGTTTTTGGAAAAATAATTATGCAAAAATTATCAGGAAGTAAAAATATTTATCATAATACTCTCTTAGCAAAAATGGGTAAAAAATTAAATAACAAAAAAGGAAGAACTACTATCATCCCTGGTTTTTTTGATGGAGAGTTTTTCACAGCATCAGAAAAAAGAGCAGCTGGTATGGTGGGTGTATTACATAAGTGTAATGCAATTATGGTTTTAAATAAACAAAATGAATCATTAGAGAAAGATGCATTAGTGAAAATTTTACCAATAACATGGAAGTTTTTTACAGATGTAGAAAAAGATTATTTTAATTAAGGATTATTAAGAAATATGAAAAAAGCAGTATGTGTATTAAGTGGTGGGATGGATTCAACTCTAGCCTCATATATAGCAAAAAATAGTGGTTATGAAATCATAGCGGTTCATTTTAATTATGGACAAAGAACAGAACATAAAGAGTTAGAAGCATTTAGAAATATCGCTAGAGAACTAGATGTAGAAGAAAAGTATGAGATAAATATCCCCTTTTTCACACAGATCGGAGCATCTGCTTTGACAGACAAATCTATAGAGATACCAACAGGTGGAGTAGAAGCTGGCGTGCCTGTAACTTATGTACCATTTAGAAATGGAATATTTTTAAGTATCGCAACTGCAATTGCAGAAAAACATGGTGCAGAGGCTTTATATATAGGTGTAGTACAAGAAGATAGTAGTGGCTATCCAGATTGTACAGATACATTTATAGATAAAATGTCATCTGCTATGAATCAAGGTACAAAAGAGGAAACAAAACTAGAAATCATCACTCCACTAGTACATATGAGTAAAGCTCAAATCGTTACAAAAGCACTAGAACTAAATGTACCTTTAGAGCATACATGGAGTTGTTATGCAAATGAAGATAAAGCATGTGGAGTTTGTGATAGCTGTAGACTGAGACTAAATGGTTTTAAATTAGCAGGAATAACTGATAGAATTGAGTATATTCAGTAAAAATATAAAATGTTGTTTTTAATCTAAAATAAGAGGGAAAACAATATTTTTGTTTATTAATAAGTAGTTATAATTACAGGAGAAATATTATATGTATGAAAAAGCCAGTTTTGTGTTTTTTACCACTTTAGTTTTATATATAGTTACATTAATAACAGTTAGTTATGTTGGTGTTTACTTTACCTATATTGCAATTCCATTGATTGTCCTATCTGGCCTAATAATGAAATTTGCAGAACCGAACAAACAAAGTAAAGAAATTATAAATACAACAAAATCTACGATACAAGTTGTTGGAAATGCTAGTAGCACTATTTTAAATGAAACAAATTCACTTTTAAATGAAATGAATAACTCATTAGAAAAAACTAATTTAATTAATAAAAAAATAAGACCATTTAAAGAAAAATTACATAAATTAGAAATGTTAAAATTAGATAATGAACTTAATAATAAGTTTGATTTAAATGAAAGTATCGAAAATGAAATTGAGCAACTAGAAATTAAAATAGATGAAATTAAACAAACAAAATAAATAAATTATAACAAAAGACAGGAAAAAAACAAGTTACCCTAGCGAATTTTAAAGCCTTAAAAAGCTATCATTTAGTGGTTATAAAAAACAGTTTTCGAGCTGATTGAGGGTAACTTGTTTTTCAGTTCTGCCGTTATAGATACAGAAGAAACTTTAAAAAATATTATTAGCAATTAATTTTTTAAGCTTAAATTATTGGAATTTACTATGCTAGCTTTACATCAACAACAGCTTTTGACGAGATAGATATTTTGCCAATAGACTTAAAAACGAAAATTATTGATAAAATCTTAACTAGCATTAATCCTATAAATAAATCAATTGATGATGTATGGATAAAAGAAGTAAATCAGAGAAAGAATGAAATTGAATCAGGTAATGTTTCATTGGTTGATGGAGATGAAGTTTTTAAGAAAATATCTCAACGATTAAACTCATAGATAAAATACTCATATCATCCAGAAGCTGAAATCGAATTTAATATTTCAATAGATTATTATGAAGAATGTAAACAAAATCTTGGATTAGAATTTGCTAATGAAGTTTATTATAATAAGCCAAAAGTAACATACCTACAATAACACATAAAATACCACTCATCATCATAGAACTTGGAACTATAACACTTAAAAAAATCATCTCAATTGTTAGTGTAAATATAACTTCAGTTGATTGGGTTGCATCTATAAGTGCTATTTGACTTGAATTTTGTGCTTTACTTCTAGCATATAAAAATAAAGAAGTAGCCATGATACCTGATAGAATCGCTACAACAAAAATACTAGTATATTGACTACTTGAAGGAACTCCTACATCAAAAATCAGTGATAGGATTATCCAAAAAGGAAAACTTCCAAGAGAAAGTAAAAACACTTTTTCAAAACTAGTTTTATCATTTTGATGTTCCCATACTAACTGATTTCCAATAGGATAAGCAAAACTTGCAATTATCATTAAAAATATATTTAATATTTGTGTTTGTAAGTTTTCTATATTTATAAAAGCAAAATTAACTACTAGTATCCCTGTAAATATAATCAAAATTGAAAAATATATAGATGAGGGTATTTTTCTTCCAAAAAAGCTTAATACTATTAATGAAGCTATGATAGTAAACTGCCAAGTAGTTGCTACAACCCAAGCAGGAGAACTATCTGAAACATAACAAATCAAAGCATAAAAAATCCCAAAGCCAATCGAGCCCGAAAAACTCCAAAATAAAAAGTTTCTAAAAAAATCTATCATTAAGTTTCTAAAATAATCATACCCCTTGAATACAGTAAACCCTACAATCAAAATAAGTACCATATAAATATATCGCAATGTTGCAGACCAAAACCAATGTCCACCCTCAATAGCAATATATCTATTTAAAATAAATGTTGAACTAAAAAATAGTGCTGATAATAAACCTATAAATAGTATTTTAACTGTATTTTTTTTCATGTAACTCTTTTTTATTTAGATAGTATCTTGATTTTATAAGTAAATATAGTAAAATATTGTTCTTTTTCAAATTATGAAATAACAATATTATAAAAAGGATGGAAATATTGGAACTAAAACAAAATGTATCTTATATAAATAATAAATTTACTAATATTTCTATCCCGAAACATTTTCATGAAGAATATTCTTTGAGTTTAATATACGATGGGATTCATAGGTATGAAAATGAAAAAAACAATTATAATCTCAATTCTGGAATAATCCAAGTCGTAAACCCTTACGAATTTCATACTACACAAAATAGTTCTTGGGCATATTTAAATATTATGCCAACAACTACGCTCGTAAATAGTATTGCAAAAGATATACTTCAAAATGACACTATAAATACTATCATTTTTAAGTCTACTATTACAGATATAAAAGCAATTGAACTGTTTCAGGTATTTTTTAGAACTTTAGAAAATGAAAATATAAATAAACTAGAAATAGATACAGTGATTATAAGTTTTTTTGAATACATTTTAAAATATCATTCATCATTTAATAGTCTCAATACTCCAAACATAACTTGCAGTAAAAAAGATTTAAATAGAGCGCTTGAATATATAAATGATAGTGATATAAATGATAATCTATCTTTAGAAAATATTTCATCTCAAATAGGAATATCAAAATATCATTTTTTAAAAGAATTTAAAAGATATATAGGAATAACACCAAATCAATACATCCAAATCAAAAAAATAAACAAAACTAAAGAACTCATACATGATAAAAGTTTTTAAAAAGTTTTATGGATATACCCCTAGTAGTTTGGGAAATATCCATATCTAACTAGTCATTTGTATTAAATGCTCTATCTCCCGCGTCACCAAGTCCTGGTCGTATATAATTATTTTCATCTAGTCTCTCATCAACTTGAGCAATAAAAATATCTACATCAGGATGTGCATCTTGAACATTTTTAATTCCCTCTGGTGCACCTAAAAGGTTTAAAGATATAATTCTTTTAGCACCTTTACTTTTTAAATATTCGATACCATCAATAAGTGATCCACCAGTAGCAATCATGGGATCAAGTAATAATACAGTTCTTTCTTCAAGATTTGGAATATTTTCATAAAAAAGTTTTGATTCTGCAGTTTCTTCATCTCTTTTCATAGCTAAAAACCCACTTTTTGCATAAGGTAAAGTTCTTAATATTCCAGTAAGCATAGGCTCCCCTGCTCGTAAAATTGGAACTAAAACTAACTTTTGTACCTCTAACATCTGAACATCTACTGAACCTTGCCATGTTTTAACTGTTTGAGTTACTGTTGGATAATCACATAATGCTTCAGATACTAAAATCCTTGCTATCTCTTCTATTGTCATTCTAAATTCATTTGAGGTTGTGTGAACATCTCTTAATCTATTAATCAGATGTTTTACTACAACATTTGTACTTTCTTTATACATTTATTTGTCCTATTCTTTTTTATATTGTAGTATAATATAGCCAAATATTCTTATAGATATTGTATAATGTAAAAAAGGGTTTCAATGGAAAAAACACAATATAATTTTCGATTAAAAGATTCGATAGTAGGTCTGCAGTTTTTATTTGTAGCATTTGGTGCACTTGTGCTAGTGCCAATTTTAACAGGATTAAATCCTAGTGTTGCATTATTCACAGCAGGTGTTGGGACATTGGCATTTCAGTTTATAAATAAAAAAGCAGTTCCCCCTATATTTTTAGCTTCTTCCTTTGCATTTATAGCACCTATTTCTTATGGTGTAGCACAATGGGGAGTGGCTGCAACTATGTCTGGTCTAGTAGCTGCTGGATTTTTTTATATTATATTGAGTTTTATAATTCGATTTAAGGGAAGTGATTTTTTACATAAATTACTTCCTGCAGTTGTAGTGGGTCCTGTTATTATCTCTATAGGTTTGATTCTAGCTCCAGTTGCAGTTAATATGGCAATGGGAAAAACAGGAGATGGTTCTATTCAGTTAGTACCAATAGAGCAAGCTTTAATTATCTCTATGATTGCTTTAACTATTACTGTATTTACTTCACTACTTGGTAAAGGCATTTTTAAACTGATTCCTATTTTATTTGGTATTATTGGAGGTTATGCAATAGCACTTATGTATGGTGTAGTGGATTTTTCTTCTATTGAAAAAGCAGCATGGTTTGCAGTTCCTGATTTTGTAGCTCCTGTTTTTCATTGGGAAGCTATTATCTTTATTTTACCTATTGCAATTGCACCTGCAATTGAACATATAGGGGATATGTTGGCTATTTCAAATGTTACTAAAAAAGATTATTTAAAAGAACCTGGTTTAAAAAACACTCTTCTAGGTGATGGAATAGCAACATCTATTGCTTCTTGTTTTGGAGGACCTCCTAATACTACTTATTCAGAAGTTACAGGTGCTGTGTCTATTACAAAAGCATTTAACCCAGCAATTATGACATGGGCTGCAATTTTTGCAATCATATTAGCATTTGTTGGAAAAATTGGTGGATTTTTATCTACTATTCCAGTGCCTGTTATGGGTGGAATTATGTTATTACTTTTTGGTATCATCGCTTCTGTTGGGATGTCAACATTGATCAAAGAAAAAGTTGATCTATCGTGTACTAGAAATATGGTTATTGTTTCTGTTATTTTAGTTTTTGCAATAGGTGGTATGACTTTTAATTTTGGTGCTGTATCTTTCTCTGGTATTGGACTTGGGGCTATTATGGGAATTTTTTTAAATCTTATTTTACCACAAGTGAAAAAAGAAGAAGAGTAAAGAAAAGATACCTAATTTTTTAGGTATCTTACAACTTCTTTTAAATCTTTCTTTTTTATATCCAATTTTATAATCATTCTTATAATAGCTTTTTTTACGGTTGGCTGACGAATCGCTCCTACTAAATACCCTTTTTCTATAAGTTTTTTTTGTATATCTATCACTTTTTTATTGTCACCTATTTCTATAGGAACTATTAAAGATTTTGCATCTATATCTAGATATTTTTTTACTATCTTTTGATTTCTTTGTATTTTTTGTTTTATTTTCTTTTTATGTTTTTGAAGATATTTTAAATTTGTATACGCTAATGCTATATCAAACAATGAAGGTGCCGTTGTGTATATAATAGATTTTGCCCTATTCTCTAAAAATGAAATAATATTATGCGAAGATAAAATATATGCACCATAACTTCCGTATGCTTTTCCAAGTGTACCCATCTTGATATGATTTGCTTGTGGTTGTATATCATGATAATCAAACCAACCTAAAAGATTTTTTCCTATTACTCCCGAACTATGGGCTTCATCTACTAATAAAATGGCATTATATGTTGTTGCAATATCATTAAATTCTTTAGGCGCTACATCTCCAGCCATAGAATAAACACCTTCAATAGCTATGATGATTCTATTTGGAGTATAAGATAAACTATCAAGCTTATTTTTTAAATCTTCAGTATCATTGTGTTTAAAGACTACAACTTCACCTTGTACAAGTTTTGTTGCTAGCATGCCACTGGCATGATACTCTTCATCTATAAATAATACATCTTTTGTTCTTATCAAACTCTCAATCAAAGCTATATTTGCTAAAAAACCACTTCCGACAGTAATTCCAGATTCAAATTTATTGAGTTTACAAAGTTTCATTTCAAATTTTTGATGTATTTTAGAATAGCCATTCACTAGCATGGATGATTTTGGAGAAAATGATTTTTCTTTCTTGAGTCTTTTGTATGTTTTTTTTAATAAGTTTTTTTTAACACTTAAGCCTAAATAATCATTTGAAGCTAAGTCAATGAGGTTTTTATCAAATATCTTTCTTTGTCGTAATCTATTTGATTTTTCTATAATATTGAGTTCTTTTTCATAATAGTTCATATTTTTTAAATCTTTAGTCTAATGATTATTTTGGATAAATTGTACTGAACTTAACGCATCTTCAAAAATATCTTCAGTATAACATTGTAAATCTTCTTTTTTACCATATCCACAGAGTACTCCAATACTTTCTACTCCCGCATCTTTTGCAGCAATAAGATCTAGTTTTGTGTCACCTATCATATAAATAGTATCATCTGATGTAATGTTAAGATTTTCCATCGCTTTTAGTATAGGTTCTGGATGTGGTTTCGGATTTGTTACTTCTTGTCTTCCAATGATAGTTTCAAAAAAATCAAATATTTTAAAGTTTTTTAATAAAGGAATAGTGTATAAAGTTGTTTTTGTTGTCACTATTCCAAGATGTGCAAATGTTGATGCCAATTTTACAGCCTCATAAGCATCTGGTAAAAGAGTTGTTTTAGCTTCTGATACTTTTCTGTATTCATTTTTATATGAAGCTACAAAATCTTTTATATTTTCTTTTGGAACACCTAAAGTTTTATACATAATATCCAAAGGATATCCTATCTCATTTTTAATATCCTCAACATCGCCTTTAAAATTAAAATTTAATTCTTTAAATGAGTGATAAAAACATCCTACTATTGCATCTGTACTATCTATTAGTGTCCCATCTAAATCAAATAATATCGTTATCTTCTTATTTTCTTTCACTTTTATTCCTTTATTTTTATCCATTCTTCTTGATTATGAGTAATCCCTACTAAAGCTGGAGATACATTTTTTATATTTTTATTTACTGCCGTTATACTATTTGGTATATATAAAAATAAGTATGGTAAGTCAGAAGATATCTCTTTATAAATTTCTTTATAAATTTTACTTAAATCATCTCTATTTACTGTGACTTCCCCTTTTTCAATTAAAGCATCAACTTTTTTATTAGAATACCCAGCAAAATTGAAACCACCTTTTTTGTCACTAGAACTATGCCAAATTGATCTAGCACTTGGCATTAAAGCCAATGACCAACCCAGAATCACACTTTCAAAGTTTCGGGGATGGACAACAGTATTTAAAAATGCTTGCCATTCCATCACTCGAATCTTCATTTTTATATCTACTTTTTCTAACTGATACTGCATAATTTGGGCTAAATAAATTCTTGTCGAATTATTTGCGCTTGTAATTACTTCAAATTCAAATGGATTATTTTTATCATATCCTAGTTTTTTAAGAATCTTTTTGGATTTTTCAATATCTAGTAAAGGTATTGGAACATTACTATTATAAGCAAAAGTTCCAGGAAGAAAAGGACCATTACATATCTTTGCATGTCCAAAATATAAAATATCTATAATCTCTTGTCTATCTATCGCCAGACTTATAGCTTGTCGTATCTCTTTATTTTCAAACTTTTTATTTTTTAAGTTAAATCCTAAATACCCATATGAAAAACTTTGTTTTTCATATATATTAAACGAATTATTAAACTCTGCATCAAGTTGTCTATCTACTTGTATAGGAGTTAATGAGCCTATATCGAGCTGTTGCTGTTTGAGCATATAAAAAGATGTTGTAGGATCCGGGACAAACTTATATCTAATTTTATCTATTTTAGGAACTTTTCCAAAATAGTTCTTATTTACAGTCAAAACAATATCTTGTGATAATTTTAGCTCTTTTAATTTATAAGGACCAGTGCCTATTGGTTTTTTATTAAACGCACTTGTCATTAAATCTTTTTCATTTTCAAAAATATGTTTTGGAATAATATCAACCATCCATATTTCTAAAGCTTTAAAATAGGGTTCTTTATATTTTATAAGTAGTGTATATTTATCTTTAGCCACAATAGATAAGACTTTTTTATAATTAGATGTTCGTGGACTATATATTTTGGGATTATGAATAGCCTCATATGTATATAAAACATCATCAGCTGTAAATTCTACTCCATCATGCCATAAAACATTTTTTTTTAATTTTATTTCTAACGTAACATCATCGATAAATTTATGTGAAGTTGCTAAATCTACGATAATTTTACCATCTTTATCATAAGTTAATAAACCATTAAAAATCCATGATTCTATTTCGCTACTTGCACTATCGGATGATAAAATAGGATTGATTCTACTAGGGTTTGAAGAGAAACTTAAGTTAAGTGTTGAAGAATATGTACTAATGAATAGCATGCATATTAAAAATATATTTTTCATAGGCAATTGTATATAAAAATATATAAGAGATAGATTTGTAACTTACTCTATCCCTTAATTTTTAACTTAACTAATATTCGTATCTAAAAGCCTGAGTATTTTTCTCATTTTTATAATAGTTCTTTATAACTTTTTTCGCATTTTTATATGCTTCTTTTGTACTTTTTCCAAAACCTCTAAATACACCGTTTTTAGTCATGAATTCTACAGAGCGTATCTCTTGTTCACTTTTAATGATAATTGCTCTAAAAATATTGAATTTTTTTTTCAACTTATCAATATTTGATATTTTTTCATTATTTAAAATTTGTGTAGTCATGTTATCTCCTTTTGACTATAATTTTATATTTTAGTAATATTATATGGGTATTATATATGTTTTATATAGATTTGTCAAGAGACTAAATTTTGGGCATAAAAAAAGGTCAAAAAGATAAATCTTTTTGACCTTTGAAGAAAATTGGTAAAAGTACCGATTATCTTTTTGAAAATTGAGGAGATCTTCTCGCTTTTCTTCGACCTGGCTTCTTTCTTTCAACAACTCTCGCGTCTCTAGTAAGTAAACCATGAGGTTTAATAATTGCTCTGAATTGCTCATCATAAGCAACTAAAGCTCTTGAAATACCATGTCTTAAAGCATCAGCTTGAGCAGAATATCCACCACCTAATGTTTTAGCAACGATATTTACAGATTCTAATTGTTTAGAAACTTCTAATGGTTGTCTAACTCTTTTTTTAAGAGCTTCGTGTCCACCAAGCCATACGTTTAATGCTTCACCATTAACTGTAATTTCACCTGTTCCAACTTCTAACCATACTTTAGCTATTGCTGTCTTTCTTCTTCCTGTTGCATATACTTTTGCCATCGATTATCCTTGTACTTGCGCTGTATGAGGGTGCTCTGCACTATCATAAACTTTTAAGTTTTTAAGTATTTTAGCACCTAATTTAGTTTTAGGTAACATACCTCTTGCTGCTAATTTAAACAATCTCTCAGGGTTGTTTTCTAACATATCAGCCATCTTGTGAGTCTTAGTAGAACCAAAATGTCCTGAGTGAGTATAATAGTTTTTATCTGCTAATTTAGCACCAGTAAATTTAACTTTACTAGCATTGATAATAACTACATTATCTCCACAATCAATATTAGGAGTAAAATTAGGTTTGTTTTTACCTCTTAAAATAGTTGCAACTTCTGTCATAAGTCTACCGAAGATTCTATCAGTAGCATCAATAACAATCCAGTCTTTTTTAACATCAACTTGATGTAAGCTTTGTGTAAATTTCATTTGAAATATATCCTTTCTTAAAAATAAGTTCGGAATAATAGCGTTATAATCTTACAAGAAGCTTAAATTAAGGCTTTTCAAAGTTTTATTTTTAAAACAAAGTTTTTAGGGAAATTAATATATAATAACATATGTTTAATAAAGAATTTTTACAAACCCTAACTGTACTATATGTCGAAGATGATGAAAGTATTAGAACATCTTTATCTAATATTTTAAAAAAGGTTTTTGCCGAAGTTATTATTTGTGATGATGGAGATAATGGTATCGAGCAATTTAAACATTATACGCAAGAAAAAAAGAGTAAAATTGATCTTGTAATCAGTGATATAAATATGCCAAATAAAAATGGTATCGAAATGGTTAAAGAGATTAGAGAATTAGATAAAGATATTCCAATAATATTTACAACAGCACATGGAGAATCTGATTATCTAATGGAATCTATAAAACTAAAAATAGCCCATTATGCTTTAAAACCAATCAACACTTCTAATCTGTTAGATAATATATCAAATTTTTGTATGATAGAGAAAAATAAAACTTTATTAGAAGAGAAATCAAAACAAATTACTCAATACATGGATATTATAAATGGTATTACTGCGATATTTAAAGTGGACTTACAAGGGAATATAATAGAAGTTAATGATTTATTATGTGAACTATCACAATACACACATGATGAACTTATTGGTATGCATATCGATAATATATTACATAAAGATACTATTCTAAAAACTTTTAATGACACATTGGCGCTTATTGATTCAAATGATTCATTTAATGGAAAATTAAAATTTTCTTCAAAACTAGGAAACACTTTTTATATGAATTCAACTATCATAACTCTTAAAAATGAATACTCTTCCAATATAGAAGGATACATTTATATATGTTTAGACCAAACAGATGATGAGATAGAAAAACAGCAAACGATGCAAAGAGTTAGAAAAAATATGATTCAACAAAGAACAAAAGAATCAGTCTTATTAAAAAATGCCAAAGAACTAGAGGAAGAAATAGAAAAAATCAAAGCTTCATCTATTAGTAGTAAAGATACAAAAGTAATTTTGAGTTCATTAGCTAAAGAGAAACAAAAAGTAATCACTCTCAATACACAAATTACTCATTATGAAGAACAAATTGTAAAGCTAACACAACAAAAACAAAAAATTGATACTGAAGAAAAAATTAAAAAATTAGAAACTATGAAAAAAGCTCAAGATTATATTAATGAAAAAGAGAAATTCCAATCTAAAATCATTGATTTACAAGCATTAGTTTCTAAACAAGAAGCAAAACTAAAAGAGAAAAGTGTCCATTAAGTCATTTTTTTACTTCTTTTTTACTACTAGTTTATGTGCTTTTTTTACATCTTTGTAGTTTAGTTTCTCTCTTTTAAATAAAACATAGTTTGTTATAATCTTTTGATTTTTTGGTACAACTGAAAAATCTTCCTTGGATATAATTTTCTGTGTTAATTCTGACATAGATTCTAAACTACTTGTAGCGAGTTCTTCTTCTAACTCTGAATATTTTCTCATCACTGTGTCAAATGCATAATTATAATGATAAGCCAACACACCTTTTCCACTTAATATCTTTTTAAATGATATCCAATTTGAAAAAACCAATTCCCAAGCTTTTTTTTGATCATCAGTGATACATTGTTTACTAATGATGCCTTTCCATTTAAATAAAGCATAATAGGCATGATGATTACTCCACAACTCAACAATCCACCAATCTTCAAATTTTGGGAATCCCCTAAAAGGAGGTAAATTATCTTCTTCTATATTTTCTTTAATATTTGTCAATAAAACATGAAAATGTAAAATTAAGATAGATGCTTGGGTATTTAGTATTCCTAAATCTTTTATATTTTCATCGTCAAAGTCTGTTAATAAACCTTCGAAATCATTTTTGATTTCAGATAGTTTACTTTCTAATTCACAATGAATCGAAAGATTAAGCGAGATAACTTTGGATGCGATTTCAAATAATTCTCGATCTTCTATAAGGGAATCTTCTTTTAATTCATCTATAATTAACATTGCTTCTAATTTTTCATCATTTTTTTTAGAAACATCTCTTTTGATTCTAACTTTTTGGTACTTTAAATAATTCTTTCTCTCAATTGCATCTCGTACTCTTTCTCTTTCTTCTAGTTCTGACATATCTTGAGTCATAAGTTCTTTTAACTTTTGAGTATGTCTTTCAAGCTGTTCTTGCGCATTCTCTAAATTTGTTTCCGCAGATGCTTTTCCCATAAAAGTAAGTTTGCTTATTCCTGAGTCATGATTAGATAACTGCTTTTTAATTGATTTAATAACATTTTCATTATTTTTTATCATCTCTTCTAAGGCAATAATTATTTTCATTTTCACTCCAAGTTTACAAAATTTATCTATTGTACTCTATATTTTATTTTTTCTTTAAAATTACACCTGATTCAATATGATTTGAATACGCAAACTGATCAAACAATGCGAATTTTTCTATAGTATGTGTTTTTGTTAATTCTTCTAAATCTCTATGCAATGTTTCTGGATTACATGATATATATATTATATTTTCAAAGCTTTGTGATAATAATGTAGTAGTATCATCAAGTCCTGCACGAGGTGGGTCTAAAAAGATTGTGCTGAAATTATATGAGTCTAAATCAACATCTTTCATACGTGTAAATTCTCGCACTTTATTTCTAGCTTCCACAAACTCTTCACTTGACATTCTTATAAAATCTATATTTTCTACATTGTTTAAAGCACAGTTTTCTTTTGCTGATTTTATAGATGTTTTGCTAATCTCTGTTGCTATTACTTTATTGAACTTTCTTGACAATGGAATAGTAAAATTACCTCCACCACAGTACAACTCACATAAGTCATCTTTGGCATCTATATTATTTAAAACCCATTCAATCATTTGGATATTTACTTTTTGATTTGGCTGTGTAAACCCACCCTCTTTATACATAAATTTAAAATCATCACCATTAATATTTAGAGTTTCTTCTATACAGTCATTTGTCAAAACAACTTTTTGTTTTCGACTTCGTCCGATTATTTTAATATTAAATTTATTTTCTAACTCTTTTGCTTTTAGATTCCAATTTTCGTCAAGTTTTCTATGATAGATTAAGGTGACTAACATATCAGAAGTTGTAGAACTTAAAAATTCTATAGTAAAAAGCTTCTGATTTAATTCGCTATCTAAGCTTAAACTTTTTAATAATAAGGGCATAAGAGATGATATATCATCACATACCATACTACAGGCATCAATAATCAAAGTTTGTTTTTCTATATCATTCATCGCATAATCTAATCTAAAAGTATCATCTTCGTTAAATGTTTTCCATATTCTAAACTCAGCCCTATTTCTAAATGCTCCATCTTTACTTCTTATAATATCAATCTCTGAAGTCCATAAATTTTTAAATCTATCTTTTTCAATATCAATTTTTTTCGATAATTGCTCTTCGTAAGAAAGCCCTCCAAGATTACAACTACCACACACACCGAAATATTCACAAGTCATTTAGTATCCTACATTTTTATTATATTTAATATGGTATTATATCCAATGATAAATAAAAATTTTAAAGAGCAACTAAGCGACCTACTAAACTGTGATATAAAAGCATTATATCCTCTTGCACGAGAACTAAATAGAAAATTATATTTTTATGTCGGACCTACAAATAGTGGAAAAACATACCAAGCTATGAACGAAATGACAAAAGCTGATACTGGTACATATTTAGCGCCTTTACGTCTTCTAGCATTAGAGAACTATGAATCACTTAAAAACAATGGTACACCTGCTTCCCTTATCACAGGAGAAGAGGAACTTTTTGATGAAGAAGCTGGACATATTTGTTCAACTATTGAGATGATAAACTTTAACCTTGAAGTGGATGTTTGTGTCATCGATGAAGTACAAATGCTAGATGATGAAGATAGAGGTTGGGCATGGGTAAATGCTATATTGGGTAGTCCTGCCAAAAAAGTTATCATGACAGGAAGTGTAAATGCACTCGATATTATAAAAAAAATAGCAACTTATTTAGATGAAGAATTAGAAGTTGTAAAATTCAAAAGAAAAAATCCTCTTAAAATAGATGAAAAACATACTAATTTAAAAGACATTAAACCTGCAACTGCACTTATCGCTTTTAGTAGAAAAGAAGTATTAGGACTCAAGGCAAAACTCAGTAAATTTCATACTGTTTCAGTTCTTTATGGAAACCTAAGTCCCGAAGTAAGAAAAGAGGAAGCAAAAAGATTTAGAGAAGGAAAAAGTGATATTTTAGTAGCAACCGATGCTATTGCAATGGGATTGAACTTACCAATTAAACATATACTTTTTACAACAGATAGAAAATTTGATGGAAAAGAGAAACGTCCGCTTACACCAAATGAAGTGATACAAATAGCAGGTCGAGCTGGTCGTTATGGACATCATGAAGTAGGACACATTGGAGGAACATCGGGTACAGTACTAAATCATATCAGTGACATGTTCACTTCTCCAATGAAAACGATCAAACCTCCTGTAAAAGTAAAAGCAACACAAATACAAGTTGAAGAATTATCCTCTCACTTAGGGACAAAAAACTTAACAACAATTTTAAAATATTTTTCAAAACATATGAAATACGATGGTCCTTTTGAAGCTGTAAATTTAAAAGGTATGCTTGAACTTGCTGTCATGCTTGATCAAAAAGAAGATTTGAGTTTAGAAGATAAATATATGTTAAGTAATGCACCTATAAATACAAGATCGCCTTTAATTTTAAATGGATATAAAAAATATGTAAATGCCATTTTAACGCATAGTGTTACAAAATTTAGACTCTCTTCTAAAATTGGAGGAATTGCTAGAACACAACTTGAACTTTTACAAGCAGAAGATGAAGTGAAAAAAATCTCACTTTATCTTTGGTTATCTTATAAACTTCCTGAATTATTTCCTGATAAACAAAAAGCTGAATTATGCAGAGTTGAGATAAATAATTTTTGTGAAAATTCTTTAAAGTCCAATAAACGTTTAAAACCGATGGAAAATAGAAACAGAAATAGAAACGATGGAAATAATAATCGATACCAAAAAGATAGATATGGGGACAAACCCAGAAGCTATAATAAACCCTATAATGATAGAGATAATAGAGCTAGAAATAAATATAAAGAAGTAGATTCTGATAATAAAGATTCAAGAGATGAAAAAAAAGAGTCAAATAATGAGAGTCGAAGCCCAAGAAGAAGACGACGAAGAGAAAGGTAAATCTTTTATTCTTTATTTAATACTTTTAATATGCAAAGAAGGAGGCATTCCAAAATAGCTTGAATATTCTCTAGAAAATTGAGAAGTACTTTTATACCCCACATAAAAAGAAGCTCCTTCTATATCCATATTCTCAAAAACCATTAGACGTTTTGCTTCTTGCAATTTTAATTTTTTTGAGTATTTTAAAGGACTTATTCCTATAATAGTTTTAAATTGTTTATGAAAAGAAGAGGTACTCATATGTACAAATTTCGCGATATCATCGACCAAAATAGTTTCATGAATATTTTGATTTATAAAAGAGATAGCTTTCGATATTTTATAAGAAGTACTCTCTATAAAAGCTAATTGTAGAAGCTCTATATTTTGGTTTGATATTAATAGTCTATAAAGAATTTCTTTTAAATATATCTTAGATAAAACCTCTATATCCTTTGGTGTTTGAAGTAATTGAACTAATCTGAAAACACATCCTCTTAAATTCTCATCCAAAAAGTAAGTAGAAGCGCTAAAATTAGAAGAATCTTTCTTTCCAACATTTAATGAAAATTCTTCAATTGCATGAAAAATTTCTTCTTGTGTGAAAGTAATTTGTAATGATAAAAAAGGCTCTTTTTTACTTGCTTGAGTAGTTTGTCCTGATACTGCCAAATAAGTTGAAGAGATAAAATAAGAGGAACTATCATATTCAAATGTTTTATCTCCTACCATTACTATTTTTGAACCTTGCAAAATTATAAATAATGAAGGCTCATAGATACTAGGAAGTACCTCTCTATCATTTGTAGATTTATAAATTTTGACAAAAGGAATATTTGTCTGATTTATTCCTTCCTTCACTGAGATTTTTTCAACAATTTGATTTAGTTCTAATAACTCATCCATTTTTAAACCTTTATTTATATAAATATTCTATGATATATTTCTTTAAATAAAGCCACCATTTATTTTTATAGTCTGTCCCGTGATCCAATGCGATTTATCACTCACTAAAAGTTCAATGACATCTGCAATATCTTCAGGTTCTCCAAGCCTTCCAAATGAATTCATCTTACTCAACATCTCAATTTGTTGTTCAGATTTTTCTTTCATAAATAGTTCTGTCTTCACTGGTCCTTGAGCAATAGCATTTATTGTTATACCTTTTGATCCAAATTCTTTAGCTAACTGTCTAGTTATTTGTTCAACTGCACCTTTTGTTGCAGCATATACACTATATGAAGGAAACATTGCCGATGTTACTGAAGTAGAAATGTTAATAATTCTGCCATTATCTTTCATATATTTCATAGCTAATTGGCACGCAAAATAAGTTCCTTTTACATTAATAGAAAAATGTTTATCAAACTCCTCTTCACTTACATTTTGGATTGGATTATTTATCATTATTCCTGCATTATTTACAAGAATATCTACACTTCCAAAAATTTCAACTGTTTCCTTAAAAAGTTTTTCTAACTCAGATACTTTACTTATATCAGCTTTGATAGATACAGCTTTTCCTCCATTAAAATTAATGTCCTTTACTATCTCCTCAGCTGCTTCTTTATTTGTGTGATAATTAATAACTGTAATTATACCAATACTAGCTAACTGTTCTGCAACTTTTAGTCCTATTCCTCTTGATGCTCCGGTAATTATAGCCACTCTATTTTCAATTTTATTCATGATATTTTCTCCTTAATTCGTTGATATTAGTATAGAAAAAAACTATTATGATAGATAATGTATTTATCCATTATTTATGCCTATTTCTATTTTAATATACAAATACTATTTAAAAAGTTTATTCAAAAATAAAATATATATTGAAACAATATATCTATAAAGATAAAATAACTATTTTTCGATATAATTATATAAACATACAATATAAAGTGAGTACATAATGCAATCAAATCTATCTATTATAATTCTAGCTGCTGGAAAAGGAACAAGAATGAAATCTTCAATTCCTAAAGTTCTACATAAAATGTCTGGTAAAGAGATGCTATATTATTCAATAGAAGAAGCAAAAAAACTCTCAAATGATATCCATGTAGTTCTGTACCACCAAGCAGAGCTTGTACAAAGTTCTATGGAAAAATACTTTCAAGATATACAGTATCATATTCAAGATCATGAGAAATATCCAGGAACTGGTGGTGCCGTTATGGGTATTACTCCAAAAAATGAAAAAGTTCTTGTTTTAAATGGGGATATGCCCTTAATTGAAGCAGAAGAATTAAAACAATTAACACAAGATGATAATACTCACCAAGCTCAAAACCAAAAACTTACTATGTCAGTATTAAATCTTGACTGTGCGGATGGATATGGAAGGGTAATCATTGAAAAAGGTAAAGTTACTAAAATCATTGAACAAAAAGATTGTAGTAGTTATGAACTAGATATTGTAACTGCAAATGCAGGTATTTATTGTTTTGATACAAAGTTTTTATTGGAAAGTCTACCAAAATTATCGAACGATAATGCACAATCAGAATACTATATAACAGACTTAGTTGAGATTGCTGTTGATTCAGATCTTTCAATTAAACCTGTAGTTGTAAAAGAAGAAAACTTTAAAGGCGTTAATAGTAAATTTGATTTAGCAAATGCAGAAGTGATTCATCAAAATAGAATAAAAACAAACTTTTTAAAAGCTGGTATCACCATGAAACTACCAGATACAATTTATATTGAGCATGGTGTATTAATTGAAGGTGAAACCATCTTAGAAAATGGGGTAACGCTTTTAGGAAATAGTAAAATTTCCAACTCTATTATTAAAACAAATAGCATTGTTGAAGATTCTATTTTAGAAAACAGTGATATTGGACCAATGGCAAGAATAAGACCATTAAGTATCTTAAAAGACACACATATTGGAAATTTTGTAGAGGTAAAAAAATCAAAACTAACTGGTGTTAAAGCTGGACATTTGGCTTACTTAGGTGACAGTTGTATAGATGAAGGTACAAATGTAGGTGCTGGTACTATTACTTGCAACTATGATGGAATAAATAAACACAAAACTATTATAGGCAAAAATGTATTTATAGGTTCCGACACACAGCTAGTCGCCCCTGTGACAATTGAAGACAATGCAATGATAGCAGCAGGAAGTACAATAACTAATGATGTTAAATCAGGTGATTTAGCACTTAGTAGAACAAAACAAAAAACTATAGCAGGTTTCTTTCACAAGTTTTTTAAACAATCTAAAAACTAATTTAATTTTTAGTACATGGCATCTTTTGCGCAACATGTAAACATAGCTGTAGTAGTTTCTGGAATTACTATTGCTCCTTTATATTCATCATCTTTAATCGATATTCACCAAGCTTTTGCACTATTATTTTTTGGTATTTTGGGTGGTATTTTACCAGATATTGATTTGGATAATTCAAAACCTATTCAAATTGCCTCCAGTATATTATCTATTTTTATTCCACTTCTTGCAATACTTATGCTACTAAATAGTTTATCCATATCAAAAATGCTTCTTATATGGTTTGTAACTGCTATATTACTGCATTTTATTCTTTTTAGGGTCTTACTTCATCTAACAGTTCATAGAGGTGTTATACATACAATACCCATGGGAATTCTCTTTGCCCAGATTACAAGTATACTATTACACAATCTTTTTCATTTTGAAGCACTTTTTTCACTTTTATGTGGATTATTTATATTATTTGGATTTATTATACACTTAGTTTTGGATGAGATAGTAAGTTTAAATGCTTTTGGAATGAGTTTTAAAAAATCTTTAGGAACTGCACTTAAGTTATATGATAAAAATAATTTTTTTGGTTCAATATTCCTTTATACATCTATAGTTTTTTTACAAATTATTTATCCACTCAATATCGAAGATTTAGTAAATATACTAGATGCTTTAAAAAATATCAACTTATAAGTTATATAATTTCGATTAAGTATTAATTAAAAGAAAATTACTGTATACTTTATAAAATTTAAGAAAAAAGGACTAACGATGTTTTCTATGTATGATGATGATGGATTAAACTTTAGAAATAATATAGATCATCTATATTCTGTTCATGAAGTAGCCCGGTCTCAAAAACTTAAAAATAGCATCAAAGATGAAGATAAAAATAAAGAAAATTTTCAAGAAACTCTTTATAAGGGTAAGATTACAAAAGAAGCTACTAACGCATATAAACAAATGACAAATTTAGATACAAGAGAAGATATTTATCATGTAGAACAAATTATGTCTCATAATGTTATAACTGTAGATGATACTAAGACTGTAGCAGAGTGTTATGAGCTTATGAAAGAGCATAAAATTCAACAAATTCCAATTATTGCAGAAAATAAGTTACATGTAAAAGGGATTATTACAAGACACGATATTTTAAAATTTTTAATAAATGATTTAGAATCATCAAATGAAAATATATCAAAACCAATTAGTGATATATCTTCAAAAAAGATAATTACCACTGATCCTATTTCTGATATAAGAAGAGTCTCTCAAGTAATGATAGATTTTAATTTAAATGCAATGCCAGTGGTAAATTCATTAGATATTTTAGTTGGTATAGTTAGTAGAAATGATATAGTTAAAGCAGTAGCTTCTCTTCCTCATTTACAATTATGGGCATAGATAGAAA